>CAIWTC010000707.1 GCA_903915485.1 uncultured Ignavibacteriales bacterium
AAATGTAAATCCTATTGGCCCACGCGGTGTTTACGATGAGGCTAAACGCTTTGCAGAGGCAATTACAATGGCATACCACCGTTTCCACGGGGTTGATACCCGTATCGTTAGAATATTCAATACATACGGTCCACGGATGCGGCTTAACGACGGACGAGTGCTTCCTGGATTCGTAGGGCAGGCATTGCGCGGAGAGGACTTGACCATATTCGGTGACGGCACTCAGACTAGAAGTTTTTGCTTCGTTAGCGATTTGGTTGATGGTATCTATAAATTGTTGATGTCAAATGAAACTATGCCTGTGAATATTGGCAACCCAAGTGAAATCACAATTCAGCAGTTTGCCGAAGAAATATTACGGCATACAAAATCAAAATCTAAAATTACATATGTTGCGCTTCCCGAGGATGACCCCAAAATTCGTCAACCTGACATTACCCGCGCTAGAACTATTCTCGGATGGGAGCCGAAAGTAGATCGCGAAGAAGGATTGAAAATAACAATCGACTTCTTTAAGAAAATTATTAAGTAATTTATTTCATTGTTCCGGTGACTTTAATTAAGTCGCCGGACCAATATTCTTCTCTTTTTAAGTAGTTTATCTCTTAAATCCACTTATCATTCCAATCCTAGTTTTACTAGCACTTAAAATAATAGCCTGTTCAGGCATAAATATCCCTTTACTTTAATCTATAATTAAAATATATTCTCCGAATGGTAATTAGATATTTTGCTAAAATGAAAGTGATATTGATTATGAGAAAAGTATTCTTGCTCGCAGTGATTGGGCTGTGTTTGAGTTCTTCATTGATTGCCCAAATAAAAGTTGTTCACTTCAAAAAACTTCAACAGTTTCTGCCCACAGAGTTGCTTGAATTTGATAGACACAAACCTTCCGGTTCAACGCAGACGGCAATGGGTTTTACAACTTCCGAAGCAACGGTTGAATATAATTCTAAAGTTTCAGAAAAGGAAGGTGACACAACTGTTCCTGTTTCAATCCGAGTTAAGATTTCTGATGTGGTCTTTATGCCGTATGCTGTAACTGCCTTTACGATGATGGCGCAGCAGAATATGTCATCGGAAAATGAGAACGGTTATGAAAAGACGATTTCCGTTAAAAATACTTATCCTGGGAAAGTATCTGCTCAAACTGGTGAGTATAAATCTCTGAAATATGAGTTTGGCGTTTCTACGCGTTTTTTGGTCGAACTTGAAATGAATGGCGCTGTCAGTGAAGAATTGATGAATAAACTTATCGGCAGCATGGACTTGGAAACTTTGGCAAAAACTGAAGGGGATAAATAATTAATTCTTTAATGCGGATTGGTTTTGTCTTAGATAAAATATTTTGTGATGCGTATTGTTACATATAGTTCATTAGGCTGTGGAATGTTTATCGACACCTGATAGAAAGTGTACTGTCCGTCCCACACCGGCCCAATAATATCCTTAATAAAACAAGAGGCTGACTCATAATAAAATGAGTCAGCCTCCGTGAATTTAACTAAGCTTAGCTATAATAGACTAATTATTAGTTACTATTTCATGAATACCATTTTCTTGGTTTCCACAAAACTTCCGGCTTCAATTTTATATAAATAAATTCCGGAACTGAGATTGCGTGCATCAAATTTTACGGAATGATATCCCGCTTCTGTTACACCACTATATAAGTTACTTACTAATTCACCGCTAATACTATACAATGAAATTTTTACATTAACTCTTTCCTTAAGCGAGAATTTAATGGTTGTACTCGGATTAAAAGGATTCGGATAGTTTTGTTCGAGTGCAAATTTTTCGGGCTTACCAGGAGTGGTTTTAACCGAAGTAATAAATGCAAACTTAAGATTATAATTGGTTATATCTACACCTTGGCTGGCATGTTCAAAGCTTGCATTGTCAAACTGTGCCAATGTAAATGGATAAGTAAGAGCAGGGTCAAACTGAACATCATCCGCTGTATTGTTTGTCTTCAGCATTCTTCTTAGCTCAACTGTCCATACTCCTGTGGTCTCATTGTATGAGCTGCCTGTGATAACATCGGCACGGCTACCTGTTATTGCGGGGTTCGTTGAATCGTTAGAAACCCAACCCGGAATAATTGCACCGGCTGTAAATCCTGAATTAACAAAAGGAACAGTGTTTGAACCTAACAAAAAGTCGGTACTCGCTGAAGGGGTTTTGGCCATATAAATAGGAAGTGTTCCTGCGGCGTTAAGGTTATCCCATCCAAAAGTTCCTGTAAGGATTGCATCGGTTTTTCTTCCTGCATTATCCCAGTAACCGTCATCTGCAAAACCTAATCTGTCTGTTCTTTGAGCTTTCCAGTGCCAACTGTCCATTTTTGCTGATGCAGTCATGTGACCAACACCAACATCGTGACAAGTTTTTGCGCATGAAGCATTAAGCGGATCAGTCATCTTCCATGTAAATGCAAGACGATCTTCGTTTCCTGATTTAGTCCAGTTTGTACCATCAAAAGTCCACTTATTTCTAGCTAAACTTTTTGTAGGCTGAACGACTGCGCTTCCAGTATACATTTTGTGTCCGCCGTCTTTCCAGACAGCTAAAGTATATAGGTATGTTGAATCAAATAAAAATTTCAACTTAACGCCTGTCTTGGTTGTGATAGAATCGGCAACACTCCATACTTGATCGATAGTTCCGTCAAGAACTGGCTTTACTCTTGTTTCTTTTGCGACAATATCTTTGTCAGCATATTTAGCTGCTAATACTGCATGTGTTTCCGAAATATTTTTGAATACTCCTAATGTACCACTTGCATGGCAGTTTAGATTAGCGCATGACATGCCTGAAGTGGCGTACAAAGGAACGGTTGAGTGGTCAGTCGGCATATAAGGAACTACTCCGTGGCAGGAGCCGCATATTTTCGCAGCATCACTTGTAAATTGATTTTCTGAACCATTATCATGGCAAGAAACGCAATTACCGATTGGTATATTTACCAGCGGATCTTCTTGGTGAAAAACATGAACGAGCTCTGAAAATGCGTATGGAGACACACCGCCTGAAGATGTAGGCATATTGTCAGTGTGGCATGGCAGGCATTGTTCTGCTCCTTTAGCTGAGTGATGACCGGTTAGTCCGGAAACTCCGCCAACTCCACCAACTCCATGACATGACGCGCATGATTTGCCGCCTTGATTGCTCGAAACAGGTAAGCTATCAACAACTGAAGTTCCAACCTGAAAATCTTTTAGTACTGCTATCGATGTAGAAGTTCCAAAGACTCTTGAAACATTCATAAAAATAGTATAGGTACCATTACCATTTACCAAAGTTTTAGGTAAAACAAATCTAATTGGATTGCCGCTATAAGGTTTTTTATAGATTGAATCGTACTGCATCGTATATGTGTTAACAACATTACGAAGTGCGTAAACTCTTTCATAATCTCTCTTGGGACCGCTTACTAAGAGTTCCACTCTGGAGATACCTGTGCTCAACGGGTTGGTCCACCAATTGATAGATGTACCGCCATCATCTTTGATATCAAAGTTTAAGTCAATTGAATCACCGGCCGCAAAATATCCGGCGAGTGGTGTAGGTGTAGCAATAGATATTGAAGGGTTAGCACCTAACTGTGAAGAAGTAACAACTGAAACCGGAACTGAATTAGTCGTTAAAACAGTCTGGTCAGCTCTTACTACAAATCTCAATGAATCTGTTCCGTTTGGAACCGAAAATCCTTTTGTTGCTTTTCCTACCTGAAACCTAAGTCTTGCGTATACGGTTGCAGAAGTTAGTGAGTCAGGGCGAGGGGTTGCTGCTGCAGGATAAACACCAAGTCCGGATGCTACATAAGAAGCATAAAAGTTGGCAGTTCCAAATGCAGTGTCGCCGCCGGCAACATCAAACCCTAAAGTTTTTGCAAAGGTAGGTGTTCCACCGGTTACAGTATAAACATCAATGAAATATTTTTTATTCGGGGCTAAAAATCCTGTATAAGCCGCTTGTGAATATTTTCCATTCGTATATGTTTGTGTGTATGTCTTGCTGATAGCATACTTGCCGCCGGTGCCGGTGTTTGTTACGCCCCAAGTAGTATCTGAGGCTTTGAAAATTCCTGTGTAGTCTAAACGACTTAATGGGTTCTCATCAGTTGTATCTTTTAGATACTTAAATCCTCTCCAAGGCCAAATCTGAACGGCCGGAGTTGAAGTGGTCCAAGTCCCTCGAATATCAAAACTTGAAAAATAGACTGAGTCGCCTGAAATAACGGCGATAGGTGCGATTGTTAAAGGCGTACCTTTAGTTTGTGTGATTGCAACATCCCTGCTAACTAGTGCCTGTATTGATTTACCATCATTGATATTGACAAAAGCTAAAGAAATAAGCACCACAGAAAGGAGTGCGAAAAAAATAATATATTTTTTCAATGTAACCTCGGTATTTGTTTAATAAATTAGTGCAAAACTCTTCAACAATAAATGTACCAAAGCAAGCACTCTGGATTGGATTTTAATAAGTATTGATTTATAATCAAATATTGCACCCTATGTGTAGTATACTAGAGCATTCATATTAATTCACTGAATATTTAAGTCTTAAGCTCACGCTATGTTTAATAATTAATGCGTATTCCCTGATAATCAATAATACTATTAGTTTGGTGTTATTTTCAGGCTAAAATCAAGGATAAATAAGATGGAATATATTATTGAATTGGTAAGCGGAATATTAAATATTTTCAGATGTTAGAATTAATAATTGGAAAATTAACCAGAAATAGAAACTATAGAACGACTGATAACAGTTTATGTTTACTAATGTTTACAAGACCTAAAGAGTTGCCAAATAGCAATCGCTAAGTTCTGAGGTAGCAATTTGAAAACTTCTATTTGAGTTAAGTTACCATGTGAGTGACGGCAACAGTTTTGGAAACACTAAAATGATTTCACAATTTATATTTAATTGCGAATGAATGCTTCAATGACTAAATTTACAGGACACATTATTTAGAATAATCCACTCGGAAATGAATGATATTAAATTTGTTCGTTTTGAGTGCCCATAGTTTCAGATCATCTTTATTTATAATATTTTTTTGGAGTTCTTATGAAAGTTAAAGTTCTTATAGCCGACAAATTTCCTGATATTTATGTTGAGCAATTAAAATCAGGCGACCTTGAAATTATTTATGAACCAAAGTTAGGCGAGAATGATATTCCTGCCGCAGCAGAAAATGTTGATATCATCGTTGTCCGTTCAACCGTTGTTAATGCTGATGCAATCAATAAAAGCAAATCATTGAAGTTGGTTATCCGTGCAGGGGCGGGAACTAATAATATTAATATTGCCGCAGCAAATACAAAAGGTGTTTATGTTGCTAACTGTCCCGGGATGAATTCAATTGCAGTTGCAGAACTTGCTATGGGTCTTATTGTATCGCTTGACAGAAGAATCCCAAGCAATGTCATGGATTTTAAGAATGGTGTTTGGAACAAAGGCGAGTACTCAAAAGCTGAAGGTCTTTTCGGAAAGAATCTCGGAATACTAGGCGTGGGAGCAATCGGAAAAGAATTAGCGAAACGCGCTAATGCTTTCGGGATGAATGTTTATGGTAGAGATATTGTAAAAATTGACAGTCCATATATTACTGAAGAACCTGACCTCCAGAAAATACTTTCAAACTGCGATGTTATTTCTCTACACCTTCCGTTGAACGCAGCAACCCGCGGAATGTTCAATAATGAATTATTCGGTTACATGAAAAAAGGTGCGCTGCTTATCAATACTTCCCGTGCTGATGTTATTGATGAAGATGCAATGCTCGAAGCAATCAAAGAAAAAGGTATCCGTGTTGCGGCAGATGTTTTCAAAGGAGAACCTGAAGCAAAAGGCGGAGATGTTACTTCGGTGCTTCAGTCAATACCTAATGTTTACATTACTCATCACATTGGTGCTTCCACAGAGCAGGCGCAGAATGCGGTTGCGGAAGAAACCATCCGTATAGTAGAAGAGTTTGTGAAGAGCGGTTCAGTTATGCATTGGGTAAACAAAGCTAAGAAAATCGATGCAAAGCAGCAGTTGGTCATCAAGCACAATCATAAACCGGGTGTATTGGCCTCGGTGTTGGATGCAATTTGTGCTGCGGGTGTTGGTGTTGAAGCGATTGATAATTCAATCTTTGACGGCGGACATGTTGCTTGTGCAACTTTGAAAGTTAAAGAGGAACTTTCTGCTGAAACATTAGCTAAAATTTCAGGTGCCGCAGACATACTAAGCGTTTCTCAAGCATCATTATAATAATATTTGTATTCTGACCGGCAATAAAAGTGTTGCCGGTCGAAGTACTTAAAGTTCCTGCCAGTAAGATAAGTAAAACTATCGGCCGGGATATTTAAATTCTATATAAAAATAATTCTTAGAAAGTTTTTATGAATACTATTGATTTTTCCCTATCCTCTGATATCTTATTAAAAATTGAAAAGCAACTTTCATCGTGGAAGCAGTTGAATGTTAATTCAAGGTTATGGGATAAAGACCCCTCTGTTTGGAAAGAGAATCCGGAAGAACAAGTTGAAATAGCGAATCGCTTAGGGTGGTTAAACCTTCCATCAACAGACCGCAATGAACTTATGGCGCTTGAAAAATTTGCTGCTGATGTCAAAGATGAATTCTCATTTGTATTTGTATTGGGCATGGGTGGTAGTTCGCTTGCTCCAGAAGTGTTTTCAAAAACTTTCGGAAGCAGGGAAGGGTACCCTCAACTGCGAATCGTGGATAACACACACCCAATAAATGTACAGTCTATACTTGATAATTATGATTTGAAAAAATGTATTTTTCTGATGGCGAGCAAATCAGGCGGCACTGCAGAAACAAATTCTTTCTTCTATGTATTTCATGATGCACTTTCAGAATTGACTTCCACTCCGGGCATGCACTTTGTCGCACTGACTGACCCGAATACTTCACTTGGCAAACTTGCAACAGAAAAACAATTCCGCAAAGTTATTACAACTCCCGCAGAAGTCGGCGGCAGATATTCCGCGCTGACTCCTTTTGGAGCATTGCCAATGGCGATGATAGGAATGGATGTAGTAAGGTTTTATGATGAGGCGCTTAAGGTTCAAAAAGAATGCGAACGCTACGCACCTGTAGATGAAAGTCTTTCAGCAAAGTTAGGAATTACATTAGGTGAACTCGCGCTTCAGGGAAAAGATAAAGTAACTTTTTTTGTTGATGATGCAATTTCATCTTTCCCACAATGGGTGGAGCAATTAGTTGCAGAGAGTTCCGGAAAAGAAGATATTGGAATACTGCCGATTGAGAATGAGCCTTTAGTTAGTCTTGATAAATATGGCGATGACAGAGTTTTTGTATTGGTTTCAATTGAGAATAAAGAAAATGCCTGGCTTGCCGAATTGGAAAAGTCCCTAAGGGAAGCTAAAAAAGAATTGATTGTAATATCATTAAAAAACATCTACGCGCTTGGACAGGAATTCTACCGGTGGGAGTATGCTACTGCAGCAGCGTGTGTAGTGCTTAAAGTTAATCCATTCGACCAACCAAATGTTCAACTAGCAAAATCTTTGGCGAACGAAAGTTTGAAGACATATAAAGAAACAGGAAAACTTCCCGAAGACATTGTTGCTGTAAGTGATTCTAATATTGAGGTTCTTGGAGATGTGAAAGCGGAAACAGTTAAAGAAGCACTTGATGCATATTTCGCAAAACTGAATAAAGAAGATTACATCGCATTAATGCTTTTCACTCCATATGGTGAGGACATAGAAAAATCATTAAGTCTGCTGAGGAAGAAACTTGTAAATAAATTCGGTGTTGCAGTTTCAGGTGGTTACGGTCCTCGATTCCTTCACTCGACCGGACAACTTCACAAAGGCGGTAAGAATAACGGTCTGTTTGTTCAGTTGATAGACAATGCGTTACCTGATTTGGAAGTTCCCGGACAAGGGTATTCATTTGGAACTCTTATAACAGCACAGGCACAGGGTGATGCCAATGCACTTGTGAACAAAGACCGTCGTTTGTTGCGTTTAAGAGTTAAAGGAAATATTGCAGAGACCTTGGATAGTTTGTGTAATTTGATCTAAATTACGGAATGATATTTAACCAAACACTTTATGAAATAAATACCCGCGTCTTTCTGCGAAGATATGACACGGAGACAAAAAAGGCGCGTCTTAAAGATGTTCCTTTAGAATATTGGAAATCGCTTTCGGAATTAGGGTTTAATCTGATTTGGCTGATGGGCGTATGGAAAACAAACGAATCCATTATAGAGAAGTGCTGTTATGAAGAAGGACTCCGCTCATCCTACGATAAAGCTTTAAAGGATTGGTCTGATGAAGATGTAATCGGTTCTCCTTATGCTGTTGATGAGTATGTGCTTAATCCTGATATTGCAACTGTTGATGAATTTCTGAGCATTAAAGAATATATCAACTCTCTTGATATGCAGTTGATTTTAGATTTTGTTCCAAACCATCTTAGTGCCGAATCAGCTTATATAAAAACTAATCCCGAAATTTTTCTACAATGCAAAAATGACCTTTACGGTGGTGACAGACATACATTTTTTGCACACTCGTCATCTGGTGATATTGTATTTGCTCACGGTCGTGACCCATTTTTCCCTGCATGGACAGACACAATTCAAATTAACTACTTTGCAACTGAAGCGCGTAAATTCATGACTGACAGGCTTATGTATATTGCATCGCTTTGTGACGGAGTCAGGTGTGATATGGCAATGCTTATTCTTAATAATGTATTTCAAAATACTTGGGGAGGAGTGCTGACCGAGCAGGGGTTTACAAAACCGAAAAGTGAATTTTGGCGCGAGGCGATTACCACAGTAGCAAAGGAACATCCGCAATTTATTTTTCTTGCAGAAGCATACTGGGACTTGGAATGGGACCTTCAGCAGTTAGGCTTTGACTTCACTTACGACAAACGGCTTTTAGACCGATTGAAAAACGCACCGACAGAAAGTATCAAAAGTCACTTTCACGCGGAAAGTTCATATCAAAAAAAATCAGTCCGCTTTCTGGAAAATCATGATGAGGATAGAGCAGTAACTTCGCTTGGCAGAGAGCGCTCGATTGCTGCGGCGATTGTAATATCAACTGTGCCGGGGCTAAGGTTTTTTCATGATGGACAACTAGAGGGAAGAAAAATTAAACTCCCGGTTCAGTTAGGCAGGGAGCCGAAAGAGCAGGTTAATCTAATTACTCAGGCTGCTTACAAAAAATTGCTAGGCATAATAAAAAAAGATGTTTTCAAAGATGGAGAGTGGCAATTACTTGATGCTATTCCTTCGTGGCCTGATAATGAATTATATCAGAACATGCTAGCGTGGGAGTGGAGTGCTAAGCAGGAAAGAATTTTAGTAATAGTAAATTATTCTAAGGAGCAGTCGCAGTGCCGTGTTAAACTAGAGTTGCCCGGGTACGCAGAACAACTGACACTGTATGATTTGTGGGGAGGCGGCCGCTATGAACGGTCATCGTCAGAAGTCGTACGGGATGGTTTATTTGTAGACCTTGCTCCTTGGTCTGCGCATATTATGGAATTTTAATTAGTCGGGAATTACAAATGGCAAACAGTCAAATATCCTTAATTGCATATAATAAATCAGATTATTTAACTCATGAAAGTGTTTCGTTAGAAGACCTTTCTGTTTTGGATGAGTCAGATAAAATATTCTGGATAAACAGTGAGAATGAAGTCAACTCTCCTGAGATGCAGGCAGTATTCAGCAAATTTAATGTTCCTGATTATTTGCGCGAAAGTATTTCTCTTTCTAATATTGAGCGCGCCGATGTGCGGTTCTATAATGATTGTTATCTATTCAATCTTATAATGATTTGGAAGGCGCCTGATTCGCACGAGATAGAAACCGAACAGCTCGTACTTCTTCTCGGAAATAATTTTGTTATTACTGTGCAGGAAGGCAAAAAGGGCGATGTGTTCGGAAAAGTAAGAGAGAGATTAAGCGGCGGGAAGGCCCGTTCAAGATCTAGAGGCGTTGATTTCTTATGTTATGATTTGTTTGATGCTATTGTTGAATCATACTATAAAACATTAGACGGCATCGGCGATGAAATAGAATCTTTCGAAGAAATGATTTTTAGTTTAACTGACCATAAAGTTGTTTCAACAAAGTTGCACGGAATAAGAGACAGTCTATTGATGGTGAGAAAAGCAATCTATCCGTTTCGTGATATGATTTTTGATTTTGAAAGGATTGAAGACTCTCCGTTCAAGAAAGAAACAAGAATGTTTCTGCACGATTTATATAATCGCTCTATGCAGGAACTTGAGACAATTGACATTAACCGGGAACTCCTCGCAAGTCTTCAGGATTTACACCTTTCAAATCTGAATCAGAAACTAAATGAAATAATGAAAGTGCTGACTATCATTACCACTTTATTCATTCCGCTCAGTTTCATTACAGGTTTCTACGGAATGAACTTGCAAATGCCCGAGAATCAAAATCCCATTACTTACCCAATAGTCGTTGCTGTTATGGTTATATCAGCAATTGGGATGCTGCTGGTATTTAAGAAGAAGAAATGGTTTTAGCCGTTTGAATTTGCGAAATTAGATTCCTGATAATTAAAACAGCACTCCTTTAGTTTTTACAATTCTGTGACAACTCCGGCACCAAAATAATTTAATATTGTGCTAAGAAATTAAGTAACAATTTAAATTATTTTGGAGACCGTGATGAAAAACACCATTCATTTTTTAATTTTAGTATCTGTGATTTTGATCTCAAATAATTTTGCACAATCAAATTATTGGAATTCAACTTCAGGTCCTATCAGTTCTGTCAGTGGAAATAAAATTGCTGTGTACGCATTAGCATCATTATCCAGTGGAGAGATATTTGCGGGGACTAATCTAAACGGAATATTTAAGACCACAAACAATGGTTTAACATGGGTACCGGCAAGTCAAGATGTTAACTTATCATCCGCAACTATTTCATATTTGGTTTCTGATTCAGTAGATAATCTTTATGCTGCAACTTCAAACGGATTTTATATCAGTACCGATAAGGGTGTAACTTGGGTTTCTAAAATGAATCCAACAAGTTATCAGTCTGTTAGCGTGGGGAATAAAATAATATTTGTTGGTTCAAAATTTGGTATGAATATTTCAACTGATGGCGGCAATAATTGGACACAACCGGCGCTTCTTCAAAATACATTCGTATGGGTCATAAAGCAAAAGGGAAATTTTGTGGTTGCCGGAACAATGGGGGCGGGACTATTTATTAGCAATGATAACGGTTTAACTTGGATTAAGTCCGATTCAGGAATTGAAAGTACGAATGTTTTGGGACTGTCTATTGATATGCAGAATTCAATTATTTATGCCGGAGCGTGGAATGGCGGAGTTTACAAGTCAACCAACATGGGCGTTTCGTGGATTAAATTTTCAGACTATTCCTCCGGTGCGCTATTCATGATAGGGAAGGATGTATATTTTGGAGTTCGGGGTTCAGGCATCGTCTATTCAAATGATTTAGGGACTACATGTAATGAGCAAAATTCAGGTTTGACAAATCTTCTTATAAATTGTTTTACGGTTGGTAAAGACGGATATTTTTACTGTGGTTCAGATAGCGGAGTGTTTGTTTCAAGCAAGTCACTCATTAGTAATATTGGCGGGGATAAAGTCACCACCAAAAATTTTACCTTATACCAAAACTACCCAAATCCTTTTAATCCCGAAACGGTTATTGGGTTTAATCTCGAGAAAAGTGGTTTTATATCGCTGAAAGTTTATGATATTTTTGGCAAACAAATTAAAAATTTAGTCGAGGGTTTCAGAAAAAGCGGGCTTTA
>CAIWTC010000708.1 GCA_903915485.1 uncultured Ignavibacteriales bacterium
TAACTATGATTCTTGCCGGCGGGCAGGGTGAGAGACTCAACCCTTTGACCTCTTTTAGATCAAAACCCGCAGTTCCGTTCGGTGGTAAATACAGAATAGTTGATTTCGCACTTTCAAATTGCCTTAATTCAGGGCTTAGGCGAATATATATATTAGTTCAGTACAAATCTGATTCTATTAACCAGCACATTTCTGAAGCGTGGAGTATTTTTAATCCTGAGTTGGGCGAGTTTATTTATACAATCCCTCCACAAAGAAAATTAAATGGTGACTGGTATTTAGGAACCGCAAATGCAATTTATCAGAATATGAATTTATTCTCAGATAAAAAATGCAAATGGGCTCTTATACTTAGCGGCGACCATATCTATAAAATGGATTATATGAAAATGCTTCAGTTCCATGCAGATACTAAAGCAGACATTTCGATTGCGTGTATGGAAGTTCCTCTTGAGGAGGCCTCGAGGTTCGGAGTTATCGGTGTTGATTCAAAATACAGAGTACAGTCTTTTATAGAGAAACCCGCTAACCCGCCTGAGGATCCTAATAAGAAGGGTTATGCGATGGCAAGTATGGGTATATATATATTTAATGAGGCCGCTCTAAAACAGGTTCTACTAGAGATGCAGGCAAAGAAAATTAAAAGTCACGACTTTGGTCATGACATTATCCCTTATATGATTCGTTCCGAATACAATGTGCTTGCTTATCCGTTTATAGATGAAAACAAGAAAAGCAAACCTTACTGGAAAGATATTGGAACAATTGATAGCTATTATGATGCAAGTATGGATTTAATCAGTGTCAATCCTGAATTTAACTTGTATGATTATGATTGGCCTATAAGAACTTTTCAGAATCAGTTTCCACCGGCAAAAACTCTTTCGCATGAAGGGGAACGAATTGGGCGAACACTCAACTCAATGATTTGCGATGGAACTATCGTTTCCGGAGGTTTGGTCGAAAGGTCAATTATTGGTGCGAATGTTAGAGTCAACTCCTATGCATATATAACTGATTCAATAGTTATGAATAACTGTAATATAGGCAGACGATCAAAAATCCGTAGGTCGATTATTGATAAAAATGTTAAAGTTCCTGAAGGTATGGAAATTGGATTTGACCCAATTGCTGATAAAAAAAGATTTACTGTTACCGAAAGTGGAATAGTAGTAATACCAAAGAACTACTCATTTTAATCGTTACTGCTGACTGGAAAGATAGGCAATAATTGAGTGAAGGGTTAAAAGCGAAGATTGAAAATCTTCCTGAAAATCCGGGTGTTTATCAGTTTCTTGACGAAAGGGGTAAAATATTATATGTTGGGAAGGCGAAAAATCTAAGGAATAGGGTTCGCTCATATTTCCATCTAAATAATCCATCTGCCAGAATATCATTGATGGTAAAAAAAATCAATGATATTCAGCTGATTGTAACAGATAGCGAGGTTGAAGCACTAGTATTAGAAAACAATCTAATAAAGGAGCTTAAACCCCGCTATAATGTTTTGCTCAAAGATGATAAGTCCTTTCCTTTTATCAAAGTTACAAATGAAGAATACCCTAGGATTTTCCCAACCCGCCAATTAACCCGCGATGGCTCAAAGTATTTCGGTCCTTATACGGATGTGCGGAATATGAAAGCATCCTTAAGAGTTATTAATCATATATTCAAAATCAGAAGTTGCCGCTTGGCGCTAAATGATAAGTCAATAGGTGAGAAAAAATTTAAGCTTTGTCTTGACTATCATATTAAAAAATGTGATGCACCTTGTGAAGGGTTTATTTCATCAGAAGAATACCGAAAATTAGTTAATCAAGCCTCAAAAGTTATTTCAGGAAAAACCAAAGAACTGGTCGCTGAATTAAAAGAAAAGATGGATACTGCTGCATCTGAACTTCATTTTGAACTTGCGGCAAGTCTCCGTGATAAGTTAGCTAAACTGGAAGTTCTACAGAATAAGCAAAAAGTTATTTCGGAAGACGATATTGACAGGGATATTATTGCAGTAGCAGCAATGGGGAAAGATGCTGCTTGCAGTATCTTCAATATCAGGTCGGGGAAATTGATTTCCAAGAAACAAATGGGCGTTGCAGTTGAGGAGGAGTGCTCTAAGGAAGAACTGTATTTATCAATAATCAAACAATACTATGCAAATGAATTTATAGATATTCCAAAAGAAATAGTGTTGGAAGTGGAACTTTCAGAAGATGATTCACTTCTTGAATGGTTGCGAATCAGGGCAGATAAGAAAGTGGAATTGTTTACACCTAAGAGAGGTGATCTCAAATCATTGCTTAAACTCTGTCAGGATAATGCTAATTTGCAATTGGGTGAAATCCAACTTCAAAAGATGAAAAGAGATGGAAATATTCCTCATACATTGGCTGCACTTAAAAGAGATTTAAGGTTAACAAAAGTTCCAAGGCGAATAGAATGTTTTGATATTTCTAATTTACAGTCAAGTGATATAGTTGGCGGCATGGTATGCTTTGTTGATGGTAAACCAAAGAAGAGTGAGTACCGCAAATTCTTGATTGAAGATCTTGAGTACAATGACGATTTTGAAAGCATTAGGCAAATAGTTTTTAGGAGATACTCAAGAGTTAAGGAAGAAAAATTGCCGATGCCCGATTTGATTATTATTGACGGTGGCAAAGGTCAGTTATCAAGCGCTCTACATTCACTCAATCGATTAGGATTAGGAAACACAAATATAATTGGTCTGGCAAAAAGACTTGAAGAAATATTTCTCCCGGAAGATTCCAATCCGGTAATAATTCCTAAAGTATCATCGTCATTGAAATTACTTCAGATAATTCGAGACGAGACTCACCGATACGCAATTACATTTCACAGGCAAAGAAGATCAAAAAGAATTATTTCTACAGAGCTAACTGAAATACCCGGAATCGGTGCTAAACTAGCTGAAAAGCTATTGACTAAATTTGATAGTATCGAGCAGATACGGAGTTCAAGTGAGGAAATACTTGGACAAGTTGTTGGGCTGAAAAAAGCAGAGATAATATATAAATATTTTCAAGAGGTGGGGGATCATGAGCCAAAAATATAATAAGTTGTATGCCTCCATTATAGTGGCTGTTTGTACGGTTAGTATTCTAGCGTCATCGTTGATATTTAACTCATCAATTGCAAATAATATAATCAAATATTTCCCAATATTAGAGAAAACAAAAACGAGCACGCCTTTTAAGTTTAATGAGTTTGTAAATGCAGATACGCTTTATACTCTCGGAACAAGTTGGATTGAGATTAACTTAAAAAGCCATACAGGGACATTACATCAAAAATATGAAAAGAATTATATTTTTAGGATATCTGCAGGGACAGAGAAGATATCAGAAGGCATAGAAACCCCAGAAGGAATATTCTTAATCAGGTCTAAATTAAAAAAGACATATTCGAAACAATTTGATAGCACATTACTGATTAATTGGATGGGATTTTCAAACGGTGTTGGTTTTCATGCTCTTTCGGGGAATGGATATTATTATAACTTAGGAAAGCGGAATTCGTCACATGGTTGTATTCGTGTAACAAAAGATGATTCCGCAATAATTTATGACAGGGTGTCGTTAGGGACTCCTGTTATTGTTTCTAAAGAGGGTTCTGCGATATCTGTTAACTTCGTAGATTCGACAGATACTTATGCATACCTTTCAAAGAGCAAGTTAGAGTCTGAAATATCAAGAAGATTGGATCTACTTTATGAAGGTAAGTATTATTCTGAGCAAAAAGAGAAATTAGTTATAGATACAAAGAACATCGGGCACTCAGGGATAAGCATAGGAGAAGTAGATAAAATTCCCGAAAAGCAAATAATTCCAAAAAAGTAAAGAAAATGATTAAATGTTAGAATATTCTTGGTTATTTTTAGCAATTAGATTTGAAGACAAATGAAGAACTTTATGAACTATAAACCACTATTTCTACTATTAATATTAGTAACGGTAAGCCTGTTTAATGGATGTAAACAGAGCGAGAACAAAACCTTTGAAAAACATGCTTTTCAAGAGGTGATACTAAAGGCAATGCGAGGTGATGCAAAAGCAAATGATACATTATCACAATTATTTGATTTAACAATTCCCGTAAACCCCAGATATAACACATTGATTATTGATAGTATCAATACGCAGCATGGCAGAACGCTATATACAATTTTGCTTGAATACCCAAACCCATTTTACAATCGATTTGCTGTATATGATTCTTCATTAAGATTGATGTTAATTGACAGGTCGCTAAATGGGAATTTGAAGAAGAGTACACTTAAAGTAGGTACAATGCAGTTTATCCAAATTACTGAGTCCTTCCGTTCAAAAGATAATATTGCTTTAGAGCGAACCAGTATTTATGGAATGAAGCGCGATAGTGTCGTTCTTGGTTTGCGGACTTTCACAAAGTATAATGATTCTACAGTAGTATTGGATAGAAGTATTGAAAGTATGAGCAAAAATCTTCTACTAATGAAGGTTAACGCCAAACCTAAAGCAGTTTATAATATTGACATAGACCGGTTTACGCTTGACACCAATTCTATGAAATATAAACCGGACAATACTTTGTTTGACTCTAAAGTTTCCGAATTAATTTTACTGTATAAAAAGCCATACAGCGACGATCAAATATTTGACAAAAAAAGTGCCCTTGCATCTGTCGGTAATTTGGCGGCACCTGATACAGTAAAAGGTAATGGCAATTCTAAATCTAAAAAAATGGGTTTCACTATCAGTTTGCCTGCTAGCGGATGGACTATCGAAAAAGATATCTTCATTTCAAATCAACTTAAGAAACCAACCAAGGGAGTCATTTTCACTAATAACAGTGAAGGTGCCAAGATACAGGTTATTGAACTTGGGTTAGAAGACCAGGCAGAGAATCATGTGAATTATTCATTAGACAAGTCAGCATCAAAAAACTATTTAATTCGGTTTACGGACAAAATAACCTTTAAGCGAAATTACATCAGATTTTTCGAGTTTACAGCATCAAACAAAAGATTCCTTCTTATATTTGACGCCCCTCAAACAACTTATTCAAAAAATTCAGATATGTATGAACAAATGATTAATTCATTCAAGATTGATTGATTTGAACATTTCTACCTGAATTAAAAGAAAGCACTAAAAAATGAACATTTACTTAATTCGCCATGGTGATGCCGAGTCTATGAGTTTAAGAATTCCAGATTTTGAGAGAAAATTAACTCTTGATGGTATTGATACTATTACCAAAGCTGCTGAAGGCTGGAAAAAATTAATTCCTGAATTTGATTTTATAGTTTCATCCAATCTTGTCAGAGCAGTTCAGACATCAGAAATTGTCAAAGAGGTTTTTGGTTATAAAGGTGAAATAATCTTTGATAGATGTATTACTTCAGGAGACCCTAAGTCAGTATTGGAACTTGCAGTGTCGCTAAAGGGTCGTAATATCGCTTTCGTCGGGCACGAACCTCACTTTTCGAGATATACAGCCGAAATGATTTCCGCTACCGAAGCATATATTAATTTCAAAAAGGGAATGATAGCTAAAATTGTTTTTGAAGGCAAAAAGAAAGTCGGGGCCGGTGAATTGGAGTTTTTAATTCCTGCCAAGGCTTATAAATAAAAATGCCAGATGAGTATCTACACAAAGAAATCGCTAACCGTTGCTTCCTTCCGGACCTGGCGGAGTTGGGCGTTTCAATGTTAAATACTATCTGGCACTGAAAAATACGGAAAAATGTGGATATAACAAATTAGAATAAAATTCACTTCTAAAAATATCTCCACAACATTTATAAAATACTCTATTGTAAAAATCACAAACCTGTTTGTAATTGGTAATGTTATCAAATACTTTAACTAATATTCATTCACTCCTAAATACATTTTCTGGTTTATGCCATTAATTTTCCATCTTGATTTAGATGCATTTTTTGTCTCGGTTGAAAGAATACTTAATCCTCAGCTAAATGGGAAAATAGTAATTGTTGGCGATAGTCCAACAGGCAGGGGAGTTGTTGCCGCCTGTTCTTATGAGGCCAGAAAGTATGGTGTACACTCAGCAATGCCGATAAGGGAAGCATACAAACGATGTCCGCAAGGCGAATTTATTAAAGGTCATCATACTGAATATTCTCGATTCTCAAAATTAGTTGGCTCACTTCTAAAAGATATATTCCCCAAAATACAGCAAGCCTCTGTTGATGAGTTTTATCTTGATGCACTCGGAATCTCCAAAAATTATGGAGGTGTTTTAGAGTTGGCAACTTTCACACAAATGAAAATCTTGAAAGAATTAAAACTCCCATCTTCTATCGGGATTGCTTCGAACAAAACAATCGCCAAGATTGCGTCGGATTTCCGGAAACCACTTGGGGTAACTTATGTCTTAGAAGGGAAGGAGAAATCATTCCTGTCATCCCTGCCGCTTGAGGTTATTCCGGGAGTTGGAAAAGTCATGATTAAGAACTTAAATTCAAAGGGGTTCTATAAAATCCGAGATATCTCGGAAATATCTGTTGACTATTTGACTGCAAGTTTTGGAAAATCAGGAGTTGATTTGTGGGAGAAAGCAAACGGATATGGAAGTAGTATCTTAAATTCAAATCAACAGCAGAAATCAATTTCGAAGGAGACTACTTTTGGCGAGGATATTCTGGATACGGATATTCTTCTTAAAGTACTCCATACTTTGTGTGGGAAGGTCTGCCATACTTTAAGGGAGCAGGAGTTGATGACCTCTTGCGTTTCTCTAAAATTACGGTATAATGATTTTATTACAAATGTTCGCTCCAAAACGATTGAACTAACTGACGATGATAGAACCATTTATGAATGCGTGAGGGAGTTATTTAACAAGACCTATACCAGGAGAGTTTCAGTAAGATTAGTCGGAATTAACCTGTCGAAGTTT
Organism: uncultured Ignavibacteriales bacterium; assembly: GCA_903915485.1. Classification (GTDB taxonomy): domain Bacteria; phylum Bacteroidota; class Ignavibacteria; order Ignavibacteriales; family Ignavibacteriaceae; genus CAIYTF01. Next base: position 6,922 of record CAIWTC010000708.1, read on the forward strand.
TCTCAGTCCGGTGAGCAGATAAATTTATTTGAAGATGAAGCTGAAAAAAGGAAAAATCTTCTTGAGGTTGTGAATAATATCAGAGGGAAGTATGGATATTCAATGATTAATCTTGGGGCAAATGAAATATCAATGAAGATAAAAAAAAGGATATAAAGTTTGTACTTTATATCCTTTTTATAAAATTAGAAGAAAGTTATTTAACAAGCATAGTTGCTGAGTTTTTAGCAAACTCTAATAATGGAGAGAAATAAATTCCTAAAACTATTATCGGAATAGCTAAGGCTAAAGTCACGACAATGTTCGAAGTCGATACAGAAACTCGTGATTCAGGATCATTCCCGCCTTTTAAGTACATGTGTTTCAATACTCGAATGTAATAGTAAAGTGAAATAACGCTGTTCAACAAGGCAATCAATGATAATGTCACCATGTGTGATTCCAGCAACGCGGTAAACAAATAAAGTTTTCCAATGAATCCCGCTGTTGGTGGTAACCCTGTTAATGAAACTAAAAAGATTGAAAGCATCACACCATAGAACGGCATTTTATATCCCAAACCATTATAGTCATCAATATGCTCTGAGTTAATTTCATTTTTAATCAGCATAACTACAAAGAACGCTCCGAGATTCATAACTATATAAACCGCTAAGTAAATCAAGATGGCAATGATTCCTGGAGTATTCATGGTCGTTAATGCTGCCATCAA
>CAIWTC010000709.1 GCA_903915485.1 uncultured Ignavibacteriales bacterium
AAACTATGATGTGAATTGGAATAATGCGGTCATTAACTTAAATTGGCTGCATTTACAGAAGGATTCCAGATTCACTAAAGCAACTATTAGTGTTACTAATTATAATTATAACACGCTAATTAGGAATAGCATTAATTCACTTTATCATCAGGATTTCTTCGCTTCCTCCGCAATCACGGACTTAGGTCTTAAGGTTGACCGCCAGTATTTTAGCTCGGCGGAACATAATGTAAAAAATGGCGTTGAAATAGTTTACCATAATTTCAGTATCGCAAACAACAATTATTACACTGATGCATTGAAAACTGATGAGCGGGCCAAGCGAAAGTTTAATTCCATCGAGGCATCTATTTATCTGCAAGATGAGTGGAGTATTTCTCCGATTATTTCCTTAAATAGCGGGGTGCGGGTATATGGTTTTCCGCAGTCAAATTATGTAAGTGTTGAGCCAAGGATTTCTGCCGCATTTCAGATTTCTGATGTTTCTATGCTCAAAGCAGCGTTTGCAATGGGCAATCAGTTTCTGCACTTGCTAACAAGAAATGATATTGTGATGCCGTCTGATATTTGGTTCCCGTCGACTGCATTACTAAAACCTGAGAACATTAGTCAGTTTGGACTTTCGTATGAATCATGGCTATTTGCTCCGGAATACTTTTTTACAATTGAAACTTATTACAGCACTACAAGAAATCTTTATGAATATTCAGACGCGGCAATATTTTCGGCAGGGCGCCCAATCGAAGAGCAGTTAGCTCAAGGCAAGGGAGATGCTTATGGTGCAGAATTTTTTCTGCGTAAGGAATCAGGAAGTATTCAAGGATGGATAGGCTACACCCTGGCGTGGACGAATAGATATTTTGATGGAATTAACAAAGGTCAAAAATTTTATCCGAGATACGATAGAAGGCACAATGTTAATTTTGTAGTGACATACTCATTAAGTGAAAATATATCTTTTGGGGCAACATGGGTCTATGGCACGGGGCAAGCATATACGATGCCAACCGGACTTTACTCGTTCCCAATTGAGTTTATTGATTTGAATGCAACACCTCATCAAAATATTTTTCTCGACTATTCAGAGGTAAACAAATACCGTTTGCCGGCATATCATAAACTTGATTTATCATGTACTTATAAATTTGTATATGGTGAAATCCCTTTCTCGCTATCGCTAAATATTTATAATGCATACAATAATAGCAATGCATTGGCGCGCTATCTAAGTTTCAATTATGACTCTGTGACTAAGAAAGATGTTCCGGTACTAAAACAGTTGACTCTATTTCCAGTTCTTCCAACGCTGACGATATCAACAAAGTTTTGAATTTGTATAATATTGAAAATGAGAACTTTATGAAAATACAAACAACTCCCTTCAAAGAGATAGAAAAATGAAACCATTTATACCCCTTATATTATTAATCTTTTTTGTATCGGGATGTAAGAATGATATTGTGGTCCCGAACGATTTAGCATTTCGCCAAAAACTTGTCATTCATGGAATTGAAAGAGATAATGAATTGATGATGGCTACAATTTCAAAAACACTTCCTCCATGGAATGCGTATGATTCGGCCTCTGCTGAGGTCACGAATGCATCGGTGTTTTTAGTACTTGATAGCGGCGATACAATGTGGATGGATTATTTTGGCAATCAAGGATACTACTCTTATTATCCACAGAAAGCAAGAATGGGTATATCTTATAAATTGTTTGTGAATTGGAATAATCTTACTGCAACTGCGCTAACAAAAATCCCAGGCTATTTTCATTGTGAAAGTCCAATTGTAAATTCTGAAATACTTAATGGTGGAACGGACACAAATTACTTTGCTCAGGTTACAGTGTATCCTACAGAGGGTGAAGTTTATGGAATTGGTTGGAGGTTATCCGGTTTCACAACAGCGGATACTGTTTTGGGTGAATTGGTGCGGTATAAAGACCGTGACCCTTCGGGAAAGATTATCGTTAAGTCCAGACCTCTGCCAAAAGCATTTACTTCTTACTATAAGAATCCAATTGCAATGATGTATGCTTTAGAAGTTCATCTAAGTGCATTCGATGAGCAGTACTATAATTATTATATGTCGCAGTCAGCCAATCAGGCCACAGATAATATCTTTGGGCGAAGCAGCACTAACCAAAAATGGAATGTAACGGGTGACGGGATAGGTATTTTTATCGGAAGAACTGATACTCTGCTCAGGCATTAGCGAGCAGTTACTAAAACAATCTTAATAAAAAAACCCGTTTTTCTCTTTATGACAAAAACGGGTTTTTAATTTTTAGTACCTTAGATTATGCAAAGAGCGGAAAATCAATTAAGTTTTTCAGGAGTAGATACATTTCAGA
>CAIWTC010000710.1 GCA_903915485.1 uncultured Ignavibacteriales bacterium
GCTTGGTTTTGCAGGTATGGAACTGACAAATCAACGGGTTCTAAATTATTTTCGATTTCGGGTGACTGCAAGTTTCCCGGGGTTTATGAACTTCCTTGGGGCACATCAATAAAAGAGTTATTGGAGATTGTTGAAGCGACTAATACTAAAGCAGTGCAGGTTGGCGGTGCTTCGGGAATTTGTATACCAAAATCACAGTTCTTCAGAAAGCTATCCTTTGAGGATGCTGCGACGGGCGGTTCGATTATGATATTCAATGAATCACGAAATATTTTGAATGTATTGCAAAACTTCATGGAATTTTTTGTTGATGAATCATGCGGACAATGTACACCGTGCAGGGTTGGCAATATCAAACTGCTCGAGGGGGTAAAAAAAATCCGTTCGGGAAATTTTACATTTGCGGAAATACGAAATTTGAAAGAGCTTGCAAACACAATGCAGGTAGCGTCTAAATGCGGTTTAGGGCAGTCTAGTCCAAATCCATTTCTTTCAATATTAGAAAATTTTTCAGCTGAAGTATTTGAATATACAGGAAATGGAGTACATCATGAGTAACACTCAAACTAGCCGTGCGCCTATTAGTCAGCAGACATTAAAAGTTGCCAGACCGATTGATCCAAATTCAATAGGAGCAACTATAACTATAGAGATAAACGAAAAAATTGTTCAAGTTCCGCTTGGGACAACCATTCTTGAGGCATGTAAGGAAAATCAGATTCGCATACCGACGCTTTGTCATCATGAAGATTTGTGCATCGCAGGTGTTTGCAGAATATGTGTTGTGGAAGTTGACGGGCAGCGGACACTTCAAGCCGCTTGTGCTTATCCTATAACTTCAAAGATTAAAATAAAAACTTCATCTGAAAAAGTAAGGAAGGCGCGTCGCCATGTCATTGATTTACTCTTAAGCGAACATTATGGCGAGTGCTATTCATGCGTAAAGAATAAGGGTTGTGAGTTAAGAGCGTTAGCTGCAGAGTACGGAGTAGATACTTTAACTTTTGGGCATCCCGAAAAGAAAAAGCATGAAATTGACAGGTCATCGTTTTCAGTCGCAAGGGATATGGATAAATGTGTGCTTTGCCGCAGATGTGTAAGAACCTGTATTGACCTTCAAGAGGTTGGAGCGCTAGAGGCCATAGGGCGGGGTGATGCTACACACATTTCCACTTTCATGCAAAAACCTTTAGCGGAAGTAATTTGTATTAACTGCGGACAGTGCATCAATAGATGTCCTACCGGTGCGTTATTTACAAATGATCCCTCAGATGAAATATGGCATGCAATAGACGACCCTACTAAGCATGTGGTGATTCAGACGGCACCTTCGCCCCGTGCTGCGATATGTGAAGAGTTTGGAATGGAGGCCGGAACCTCACTTACCGGTGAATTGAACACTGCACTTAAACGAATTGGCTTTGATAAAGTGTTCGATACAAACTATACTGCAGACCTAACAATTATGGAAGAAGGTACTGAGTTGCTTAACCGCTTGAAGAAGGCTTTGGTTGATAAAGATGAAACTGTAAAACTGCCGCAGTTTACTTCATGTTCACCGGGGTGGGTAAAGTTCATTGAACATTTCTATCCTGAATATCTAGACCATCTCTCGACGGCAAAGTCTCCTCAACAGATGTTTGGTGCAATCACTAAAACCTTTTATGCGGATGAATATAAGATAGACCCTGCAGACATAATAACAGTCGCGGTAATGCCTTGTGCGGCAAAGAAGTTCGAATGCAACCGTCCTGAAATGAATTCATCAGGATATAAAGATGTTGACTTCGGATTGACTACCCGTGAGTTGGCGAAGATGATAAAGGAAGCAGGAATTTTCTTGCCTGAAATGCCTAAGACAAAGTTCGATGATCCGTTTGGAGAGGCATCGGGTGCGGGATTAATATTCGGCGCAACAGGCGGAGTTATGGAAGCAGCACTTCGTACCGCGTATGAGTTAATCACCGGAAGAGAAGTTCCGTTTAACAATCTGAAGATAGAGCCTTGCAGAGGCTTTGAAGGAATAAAGCAATCAACAGTTAAACTGGAAAATTGTTTGCCGGAATATTCATTTCTTGAAGGCGTGAACTTAAATTTCATAGTAGCACATGGAACTGCGAATGCACGAAAAGTAATGGAGATGCTGAAAGCAGGTGAGTTGAAAGATATTCATTTCATTGAAATTATGGCTTGCCCGGGCGGTTGTTTAGGCGGCGGCGGTCAGCCTATACCGACATCGCCGGAGATAAGAAAGAAGCGAGCGCAGGCAATTTATTCAGAAGATGAATCGCTGACTCTTAGGAAGTCGCATGAGAATCCGCATGTGAAATACTTATATGATAAGTTTCTGACTGACGGGCCTTGCGGGCATAAGTCGCATGAGTTACTGCATACGCACTATGTTAAGCGCGGGGATTTTATTGCGTAGAATTAGGAGACCTCACCCTGACCCTCTCCTTCGCAAGGAGAGGGTATATATGGGGGAGTGCACAAACTTTAGGGTTTGGTGGATATTTGAGGAGGAGATAAATTTTAAACAAAAAAAGCCATCCCAAACGGGATGGCTTTTTTGTTGGGTAAAAATGAATTTTACTTTACGAGCATCATTTTTCTGATTTGTGAAAAACTACCGCTTTGTAGTTTGTAGAAGTAAATTCCGCTAGGCATTGTTGTACCGTTGAAATCAACGCTGTATGAGCCTGCTTCGCTATAAGTTTTGCTGATTGTTTTTACAACCTGACCAATTGCATTATAAATATTTACAGTAACTAATCCCGGATTCATAATTGAGAAGTTAATCCTTGTTGAAGGATTGAATGGATTAGGGTAGTTCTGCTCTAATGTATATTGCTTTGGTGTTGAGTTAACAATAACTTCAACTTCATTTGAATATTTGTATTCGCCGCCTAAATCAATTTGTTTCAAACGATAAACATAATTTCCGTTAGCAAGATTTTTATCACTGAAAGAATACGATTTCGGTGAGTTGCTGTTTCCTGCACCATTTACAAAACCAACTTTCTCAAACGATTCAGAAGATTTTTTTGAGCGTTGAATTTCGAAACCGTAGTTATTTAATTCAGTAGCAGTAGTCCAGCTTAACTGAGTTGTTTTGCCTGAAACTTTTGCGTTGAATGAAGTTAGTTCTACAGGGAGTGGTGACCCACTGTTTCCAAGTGTCCACATTCCTAGTGATGGCTGTGCACTTACGGTAACAGTATTTGCATTTGCGTCTAATGTTCCAATCATACCGATTGACCAAGTGGTCCCAGCATCAAAACTTTCCCATAATTTTAGGTTAGCTTCAGGTATTGAGTTTAATTCTGCTGCTCTATCATTGTAGTGATATACTAGGGTTGCGTTTAATCCTGTATTTACGGTTGGAGCAATACTATAATAGCGTAAAGCCGAGGAGTGTCCACTGCCTGTTTTTGCTGTGCCGGTTACACGAGTAACAGTAGTTGCCCCAGCCGCTGCACCGGGTGCATAAACTTCTATTCCAATATTTCCGAAAGTTTCATTTGCGATTGTTGATAATGTTCTGGAAGTGGTAATATTTCCTAATACTATCGAAGATGAAGGTTCGGATAGCGAACCGGTTGAGGCAAGAGTTACAGTATTAGCACCGGTTAAAAGATCACCACTGGTTACTGTCAAGGTACCATTTATAGTTAAGTTTGAACCAAGCGTTGCTGTTCCACCTGATGTACGGTTAATTGTTAGGTTATTAAGTGTTTGAGCTCCAGAGGTAAAATAAAGCGTTCCTAAAGCAC
>CAIWTC010000711.1 GCA_903915485.1 uncultured Ignavibacteriales bacterium
ATGTGATGTTATTCCTTCTTGTCTTTTTGTAGTAAATTGGACTCTATAGGTATAACATCACTTTCATTTTTTAAATTCCCTAAACCCCTATTTTATTTGCTCTTATCTCACTTTTTTATTTATTTTTTGGGTAAACTTCTGTTGGTTTATAAATAAAGTATTTCAGGACCATATAATTCCAATGAGGGTTCCTCACCACAGTTCGCATTTGAAACCCTGTAATTAGCCCCAAACTATTCGTTTGCTTTATATTATATAATTGCTTAGATTTCATTTACCACTGCAGGAGCAGTTGGTCGGGGCATTTTATACCCTGAATTTTTTACAAATTCAATTAAGGTATTTTATGAAAAAGATTCATTTCTTTCAATTTCTTTTCGTTCTATCTCTCACACTAAACATCGGATGCGGCGGCGGAGGCCAAATGCTTACAGTTGCTGATATTCAACCCGGTCTGGCTCCCCTTGGCGGGAATAGCATTGTTTTCCCCGGTATTGAATATTCCACCATTGGAGACGCAACATTTGATGACTTCTTCTTGAAAAGTGCAAAAATCAACGGTTTGATCACATTGGCAAATGTATACATTGACAGCACAATGGCATCTCTGAAAAGGACTGCCCAAGATGCTGCATCCTCAGATGCCTTAAAAGAAGATGTAAAGTTACTCATTGGAGATAAACCTAAAGATCAATTGACTGATGACGAACTTATTGCAATTACAAAAATGGCAATTAAGAAAAATAAAGTTTCAACCGATGTAACCAAGGGTTATATTGAGTCAGGGGCAAACATGGTCATCTTAGGTTATTCTTTAGTTAAAGCAGCAACCGAAGTTCCTTCCTTGATTAGCACGGGTAAAGATTTAGCCGGCAAAGCAACATCACTCTCTCCTTTGAAAGTTCCTTCAGCAACAAAAGGAGTTTCAGGAGCTCTTTCGAATTTAGGCAGCGCAATATCCAACCTCCCGACTTTGGCTTCTAACCTTACCAAACTCGGTTCTGCAATGAAACAATTTTCGGAAAACTGATGTTATACAAAATATTTGCGGTCATATCTATTCTATTGCTTTTTACCGTAAATTCCTGTGGAAATAAGGAGATATCATCGTTAAATGATATCTCCTTTCCTCCGGGATTAGACGATTCAGCAATTGATTCATTACGGGCAGGGAAAAAGGTAAAGGAAAACTTAGCCGTCCTTGATTTTGAAGGAGCAGAAAAACTTAAAGGCAAAGTTGATGCAACCCCTGCTGACATATTAGTTTCATCACTAGAAAAAACTAAGCTTTACAACATCATCGAACGGAACAAACTTGAGAGCATAATTAAAGAACAAAACCTTCAATTAAGCGGTATTATAAATGAAGCAACTGCGGTCGAGATGGGTAACCTTGCAGGCGCTGAATATTTAATTTCAGGCACTATTACTTCTGCAAGTGAATCCAAAGTTGATAAATTTGCTTATACACTTGTTAAAATTGAAGTTGGCGTAGATGTTAGAATAATCAGCACAACCACCGGGAAAGTAGTTCTTTCAGGTTCAGCTACGGGCGTGCAAGAAGAAAAAATAATCAGCACCTCAGGCGGAACACTTGTTTCCGGAGCAATCGATTATAACTCAGCTTACGGAAAAGCTTTAAGAACAGCAATCGAAAAAGTCGGTCAAAAAGTATCTGATTTATCAATTTTATGCGGTATTGTTCTCTCTGTTTCAAAGGATGGATGTAATATAGATTTAGGCACTGAAAACGGGCTTGCGACAGGCAATAAGTTTATCATTGTTCGTTTAGGCGACCCCATTGTGCATCCCGTAACAAAAAAGAATATAGGATGGAACAAGAAAATAATAGGAACAATGAAGGTTACTAAAATACAGAAAAATATTTCTGTAGGTTCAATTCTTGAAAAGGATGAAAAGACGCCTATCATCGCAGGTGACTTGGTTATACAAATCAAAGACATTACCGAGGGAACCGAAAAGTAACTCTGATTACTTTTATTTCAAGATATGTCCCTCAACATTTAATTGACCGGAATAGTTCATTAACGCTCTATTCCGGTTGAATATTTCAACACACCCTCTTAATTACCTCCAAATAAAAAAAGGCCAACCGCAAAGGTCAGCCATCTTTAATTTCTTATACCTTTGTCAACTTCTTACAACTCAATAACAGATGTCTCTTTATGTGAGGAAAGCACAAAAT
>CAIWTC010000712.1 GCA_903915485.1 uncultured Ignavibacteriales bacterium
AGCTATACTAAATTAGCATTGAAACCTATGATGTCACAAAGATTCGGAAAAATTATAAATATTAGTTCAGTGGTTGGCTTGAACGGTAACGCCGGACAATCAAATTATGTGGCTTCAAAAGCGGGTGTAATTGGTTTTACAAAATCTATCGCCAAGGAAGTTGCAAGCAGAAATATAACGGTTAATGCGATTGCCCCCGGATTCATTGATACTGATATGACAGGGAAGTTGAATGAGAAACAAAAAGAAACAATCGTTTCTCAGATACCGTTGAAGAAAATTGGGAAGCCCGAAGACATTGCGCATAGTGTAGTGTTTTTATCTTCTGATCATGCAAATTATATGACCGGTCAGACACTTGTTGTTGACGGTGGTTTAGTAATGTAGTTTTATTTTATTTATTTAAGAAATATTCATTAATCAATTAATTGGAGACAAAAATAATGGACGTAGAAGCAAAAGTTAAAGAAATAATTATGGATAAACTTGGAGTTGATGAAGCTCAAGTAGTTCCTGAAGCTTCTTTCACTGCTGATTTAGGCGCAGATTCACTTGATATCGTTGAACTCATCATGGGTTTTGAAGGTGCTTTTCAAGTAACTATCCCTGATACTGATGCAGAAAAAATCACCACAGTTGGTGATGCTGTAAAGTTCTTAACAGAAAAATTAGGATAATATTTCTAACATCCCTCAATAATCATTTATTGAGGGATGCTTCTTTTAACTGACTTTTCAATTATGAGACAATTCAGAAGAGTTGTTGTTACCGGGGTAGGTGCGGTTACACCCGTTGGAAACACAGCTTTACAGTTATGGAATAATCTAATTACTGGAACAAATGGCGTAAGGCTGATAACTCGTTTTGATACATCAAAGTTTGAAACAAAGTTCGCAGCTGAAATAACAGATTTTGATCCACTGGAGTACATTGATAAAAAATCAATTAAACGGTTGGATCTTTTTTCTATTTATGCCATATCAGCCGCAGAACAAGCAGTAAACGATTCCCATATTTTAGATAGTCAATTTGATTTTAACCGTGCCGGCGTCATTGTCGGTAGCGGTGTAGGTGGACTAAGGTCTTACCAGGATGGTGTTCTATCTTATTATTCAGATGAAAACCCTCATAGAATAAGCCCCTTTCTGATTACAATGATGATACCTGATATTGCCGCAGGGCATATATCAATTAGATTTGGGTTCAAGGGACCTAATTATGCAACAACTTCTGCTTGCGCAACATCCTCACATGCGATTGCCGACGCCTTTATGAACATACAGCGCGGAGCGGCGGATTTGATTTTATGCGGAGGTTCTGAATCACCAATTACAGAGATTGGACTAGGTGGATTTGGAGCAATGAGAGCTTTATCAACCTCAAACGATGACTATTTGCATGCCTCAAAACCGTTTGACAAGGATAGGAATGGCTTCGTAATGGGAGAAGGTGCAGGAATAATTATACTTGAAGAGCTTGAGCACGCTCTGAACCGTGGAGCAAAAATATATTGCGAACTCGCAGGGATAGGTTTAACTGCAGATGCTCATCATATTACTGCCCCTGATCCTGAAGGTGATGGAGCAGCAAGAGCAATGAATATATCAATCACGGATGCAGGGATGTTACCGACTGATATACAATATATCAATGCACATGGAACTTCTACACCATATAATGATGTTACAGAGACTAAAGCAATTAAGAAAGTTTTTGGAGCCCATGCATATAATCTCAAAATATCATCAATCAAATCTATGACCGGTCATCTGTTAGGTGCTGCAGGCGCCGTAGAGGCTATATCAACCATTAAAACTGTTGAGACAGACATAATCCCTCCTACAATTAATTTAGAAAATCCTGATGAACTGTGTGATTTGAATTACTGTCCTAAAGTAGCAGTCGCACATCAGGTTAATGCCGCGATTAGCAATACTTTTGGCTTTGGCGGTCATAACGCATCATTACTATTCAAGAAATACCAGAGTTAAAAGTGTTTTCATTTCTAAGAAAAATTCTTAATTTTTTCGATAACCATAAAAAAATCCGTCGTGAAAAACTTCAAAGAATTGAAGAGATTATTGGCAGAAAAGTTAATCATAGCGATATATTTATAGAAGCGCTTACTCATCGTTCGGCAGTTGATGGGAATAAGCTTAAGAATTCAAATGAACGACTGGAGTTCTTGGGCGATTCATTAATCGGATTTGTGATTGCAAGAGAATTATACGATAGATTTCCCGGAAAAGATGAGGGTTACTTAACGAAGGCTAGGGCGAACTTTGTAAATAAAAATTCACTTTATGAGGCTGGGCGCAGAATTGAATTAATTGATTTAATTTTTATGCAGAATGAGCTTTTCCAAAATGA
>CAIWTC010000713.1 GCA_903915485.1 uncultured Ignavibacteriales bacterium
TATTGAAAAAGCAATTGAATTAAACAAGCAGGTGATAGTAATTTGCGGAAAAGCAGATACGCAGCTGCTTGAAGGAATTGATTTCAGAATCATATGTGTTGAGTTGCTGAAATATTTTGACAGCGTGGAAAAATCAATTGATGATTTCCGCAATGGATTGGAAGTGGAATGTAAAGAGGTTGGAGAGTTGATAAAGCAAAACATTAGGTAACTATTTCATTCGTAGAAGAGTATTATAAAAAAAACAGGCAAACGATACTTAAATCATTTGCCTGTTAAAATTTTAAAGAAGAAGAACTTTAATCAACCTTAATCAATTCAACCTGGAAGATTAATAAAGCACCTGCAGGGATTGCTCCGTTGCCTGCGCCTTTGTCGCCGTATCCTAAATTAGATGGAATATAAAGCATCCACTTATCGCCTTCTTTCATAAGTTTCAATGCTTCTGTCCAACCCGGGATAACGCCGTTAACAGGGAATGATACGGGTTCACCACGAGAGTATGAATCATCAAAAACAGTTCCGTCTTGGAGTGTGCCTTTGTAATGGGTGGTTACTGTGCTGGTATCGACAGGTGATTTACCTTTTCCGCTTTCAAGGATTTTATACTGAAGTCCGCTTGCCAAAGTTACAACGCCTTCTTTTTTGCCGTTATCAGCTAAGAATGCAGCACATGCTTCTTTATTCTTGCCTGATTCAGCCTGCATTTTTTCCTGACGGGCTTTTTGAGCCTTTGCCTGGAATGTGGTAAGTGTTGCGGTCATTTCAGAATCGGACATTACTGAAGATATATCTCCTCCAATACCGTCTTTGATGCCTTCAAAGAGCGAGTTAAAATCAACAGGTACAGAGTTTGCTTTCAGGTTCTGTGCAAAACTGAATCCGATTGAGTAATTGATTTTTTCTTGGTCGCTGTTCACTTTTACCTTCTCCTTTGTTGTTTGTGAGTATGTAGTCATTCCGAGAAGGAGAGCACATACGATTATCATGAGTGATTTCATTATTTCTCCTATAGAGTTTTGTTATTGTAAAATTGTCTGTTCAATATGTTTGCCGAGGCTGAAAAGTTTTGATTCGCAAAACTGTCCTGCCATCAACTGCATTCCGATTGGAAGTCCCTGAGCATCTTTGCCGATAGGGATATTCAGTCCCGGTATTCCGGCAAGGTTCGCTGAGATAGTAAAGATATCCGCGAGGTACATTTCAAGCGGGTCAGCAGTCTTTTCGCCAAGTTTAAATGCGGTGGTTGGCGTTACGGGAGTAATTAAGACATCAACTTTTGCGAATGCTTTTTCAAAATCTTCTTTGAGTAGTCTTCTCACCTGCTGAGCTTTTTTGTAGTATGCATCATAGTAACCTGCTGAAAGAACATAAGTGCCAAGCATGATTCTGCGTTTTACTTCTGCGCCGAAACCTTCGGAGCGGGAGTTCTTATACATTTCATCAAGTGTGGGGCTGTTCTGACTGCGGTACCCGAAGCGTACACCGTCGAAGCGGGCAAGGTTTGATGATGCTTCTGCGGTTGTTAGTATGTAATAAGTTGCAATAGCGTATTCAGTAAGGGGAAGTGAGACCGGTTCAATTTCAAATCCCTGTGCTTCAAGTTTTTTGATTACTGCTTCAATCGATTCTTTTATTTCCTGCTGAAGA
>CAIWTC010000714.1 GCA_903915485.1 uncultured Ignavibacteriales bacterium
GATACCTTGTAATCACAAAAAGAGACAAACTGACCATATAACTGAGTACCTTGCCGTGTCGTAGCGATAACATTAATGATAACATCAGGGTCTTTCTCGCTAAACTGAATTCCTTTTTTTGTAAACTCATTTTTCAGGAGTCCTGCTATTATTTGCTGACCGGTTGTTTTACTTAGATTCTGCTCATCACAAATTAATTTTATTGAAAGGGGGGTGGCATCAATTCGTATATCAATGGATGTCGGGGCAACATCAGTGCTTAACATAGATACGAGCACAAAATTACTATCAGTAGAAAAATATTTTTTCCAATCAATTTTAGAAGTAATAATATTTGTTACTGATTGTGAAGTTATTTTCGATAAGGAAAGAGTTGCCTTATTGCCGGCAGAAACATTTAAATTGTTGGAGATTTTGCCGATACCTCTCGCGAATGAATTTATTAATGGAATATTCGTGAATTTTTGACTGGTCTTGTCTGCGCTATTTGAGCTAAATATAATAGGTATCTTTACTTTCAATTCTTTAAAAAGCTTAATAGTTTCTGTAGGTACGGTAGCATCCATTTTTATATCACTGAAAATATCCTGCAATTTTTGCTTTGCGTAAGGGAACAAAGCAACTTTCTGTCCACTTCTTTCTACCATTTGGTCGGAATTAAAGTAGGGAAGCATTGCCTCTAAAGCTTTGCATGTGTTAGAAATTGCAAGATTATAATCGGATGCTTGCAAATATTTATCTGATTCATCAAGGTAATGAGTGCATCCGTCTACTGCCTTTTGATACTTTAGCGCTTTTGCTTTTGCATATTCTGCTTTGGATAATTTATATAAAACCCAATATTCATTGGCATCTTCCCACCTGTCCACACTCTCATAACCTTCGAGTGCTTGTTTGGTAAATGTCTTGGTTAGCTTTTGAAAATTACTACGGACAGTAGAATCTTCTTCTGTGGAGAGCGAAGATGTTGAAATAAGTTCTACCGATATTTCTGATGAAAGGTCAGAAAGTGCTTTGTTCTTTGCAATAGAAGTATAGTCGGTTGGGTTTTCTTTTTTTGAGGCACCCCCCACGCCATAATAGAAACCTTGCTCAAGATTTGATTTTTGAAGCCATGTTGGCTGCGCAGAGACAATTGCAGTAAATATCAGGAATGTCCCAAGAATGGTTGTAAAATTAGTTTTCATGTATAACCTTATATTAATCATAATATCTCCGCCGGAAAATTTATACTGCAATAAACAAACTATCAATTAATTAGAATGTGATATTGATATACAGTAAATTTAGACATAAATGTTGATTATTTCAAAAAAATAAATTACTCAATCCTAAATGATAATGAGGATAATTATAAATAAAAGAAAAGCCCCTGTGAGGGGGCCTTTACATAATGCTTTATTGTCAACTGCCTAATTGATGACTGATTTTCTACCCATTGAGTAATATGTGAAATTTTCTTCCTGCATTTTCTCAACAGAGAAGATATTTCTTCCATCAAAAATGACCGGAGCTTTCAACTCAGCCCTTAAGTCTTCGAACTTAGGATTTCTGAATTCATTCCATTCAGTCAGTAAAAGCAGTGCATCTGCATTTTTCAGAGCAGCATATTCATTTTCCGCATATTCAATTCTATCTTTGAAATAGAATCTGGAAGTTTCTGCGGAAGCAGGGTCATAGGCTGATACGGTTGCACCGTGCTCAAGTAAGCTATTTATGATAGTAATTGATGGAGCTTCTCTCATATCGTCAGTATTAGGCTTAAATGCGAGTCCCCAAACCGCAAAATGTTTGCCTTTGATATCGTTATTGTAATGCTTTAAGACTTTTTTAACCAGGACTTGTTTTTGCTCCTTGTTGATTTTATCAACAACTGTTAAAATTCTCAACTCTGATCCATTGTCCTCAGCTGTTTTCATAAGTGCGTTAACATCTTTAGGAAAACATGAGCCACCGTACCCAATTCCGGGGAATAAAAATCGTTTTCCGATTCGTGAGTCTGTTCCCATTCCGCGTCTAATCATATCAACATCAGCACCTACAACTTCGCAGAAGTTTGCAAGGTCGTTCATATAAGTTATGCGCATAGCGAGGTATGAATTAGCTGCGTACTTAGTTACTTCTGAACTTTCGTTGTCCATATTGATAATTGGATTGCCCTGACGAACAAAAGGCTCGTAAAGATTTTTCATTTTAAGCATAGCTTTTTCAGTTCTGGTGCCGATGACAATTCTGTCAGGCTTCATGAAATCTTCAACTGCAAAACCTTCTCTTAGAAATTCCGGATTCGAAACAACATCAAAGTTTTTTATTCCGTATTTACTAAGAATAGCTTCAACTTTTCTTGAAGTTCCAACGGGAACTGTGCTTTTGTTAACGATTATCTTATAATCTTTATCTTCATTATCTTTTAGTATCTGACCGATTTTGTCTGCTACTGACATTACATATTGCAAGTCTGCTGATCCATCTTCCCCTTGAGGAGTAGGGAGGCATAGAAAAATAATATCTGTTGAGAGTACTGCGCTTTTCAAGTCATCAGTAAATGCTAATCTGGATTTGGCAATATTTCTGTAAAACAAAATATCCAAGCCCGGTTCGTAAATTGGAACTTCAGCATCCCGGAGCTTCTTAAGTTTTTCAGGATTATTATCAACGCAAATTACAGTTGAGCCCATTTCAGCGAAACATGTTCCTGAAACTAACCCAACATATCCTGTTCCTACTATTGAGAGATTCATATATTTATTTCCTTATGAATTTGATTTATTCTATATCAATTTTAACTGGTTTAACATTCCAGATTAATTCTGCATATTGTTTAATTGAGCGGTCACTCGAAAATTTACCCATCCTTGAAACATTAAAAATGGATTTTCTTGTCCATTCTTTAACATCCTGATAGGATCGAGAAACAGTATCTTGAGTTTTTATGTATGATTCATAATCAGCGAAGAGGCAATAATAATCAACATCAAGTAATGCATCTGCAAAGAACTTGAAAATACCCGGCTCAAATCTATTGAAATAGTTTGTGGAGAGCATATCAACTACCCGCTTTAATTCAGGCAGTTTTTGATAATAGTCTCTAGGATTATATCCATTATTTTTAAGCGCCATTACTTCTTCAGTGAGCAAACCAAATATAAAAATATTGTCATCGCCGACTTCTTCTCTTATTTCAACATTCGCACCATCCATTGTGCCTATTGTTACTGCACCGTTAAGTGCAAACTTCATGTTGCCGGTTCCTGAAGCTTCAAAACCTGCGGTAGAAATCTGTTCTGATAAATCAGCTGCAGGAATAATTTTTTCTGCAAGTGAAACCGAATAATTTTTGAGAAATACTACTTTGATTTTATCTTTAATTTCAGGGTCGTTATTAACAATCTGAGCAACTGAATTAATAAGTTTAATAGTCATTTTGGCCTGTAAATATGCAGGTGCAGCTTTGCCGGCAAAAATAAATGTTCTCGATGGAATATCTAAATTAGGGTTTTCTTTAAGTCTGTTATATAAGGTTATTATATGGAATACATTTAACATCTGTCTTTTGTATTCATGGAATCTCTTGACCTGAACATCAAAAATTGAATCAGGGTCAATAACAATATCATGTTCCTTCTTTATGTACCTTATTAAATCAGTTTTGTTTGTCCATTTATAAGCTCTCCATGAATCAAGGAATTGCTCGTCGTCGATAAATTTCTCTATCTTTTTAATTTTACTTAAGTCTCTAATCCATCCGTCACCGATTGCATCAGTGATGAGACTTGAAACCGAAGGATTAGCATGACGAAGCCATCTGCGTGGGGTAA
Organism: uncultured Ignavibacteriales bacterium; assembly: GCA_903915485.1. Classification (GTDB taxonomy): domain Bacteria; phylum Bacteroidota; class Ignavibacteria; order Ignavibacteriales; family Ignavibacteriaceae; genus CAIYTF01. The sequence goes on from CAIWTC010000714.1 coordinate 3,819, forward strand.
TACCATTTGTCACATTAAAAAATTTAGCAGGGAAAATTTTATAAAATTGAGGGAATATATATTCCTTCAAAATTTCTGAATGCAGTGCTGCTACACCGTTGATAGCATGTGAACCAACAATAGCAAGGCTTGCCATTCTGATCATTTTTTCAGGACCTTCTTTGATTATAGAAAGGCTGTTCAAAGTTTCGTCATCGCAATCATATTTCAATTTAATCATGTCTAAGAATCGTTGATTAATTTCATAGATTATCTGCAAATGGCGTGGGAGCAATTCTTCAAGAATACTAACATCCCATTCCTCTAA
>CAIWTC010000715.1 GCA_903915485.1 uncultured Ignavibacteriales bacterium
GCCATGGGAACGATGTTTGGTGATGAGAGTAAAGAGTTCGATGTTAAGACAAAATTTAGATTAGGCTACAATGAAGCTAGCAATATTGTTAATTCTGATCCAACGACAAGTATTTTACCACAATCGTATAAGGATTTAATAGTTTCGAAGTTAGTACAAAATGAATTTACACTTCGTATATTTGGACCAACTATTTTGGGTGATTCATCAAAAAATGTCCAGGTTAATATGAATGGGAATTCAATTACTATAACAAAACCAACTGGAGGAACTGCAACCTACACATTTAACAACTCCATTAAAACCGGTGCAAAAGGAGTCTTAAATAATCTTAAAGCTATGCCTTTAGCAGCTCCTCAACTTACTTTTGGAACTATATTTGGGACAACACTTGCTGTAAGATATTTACCAAGTGTAAAAATCAGTGAAGATTTAGGAGAGTTTAAGTACACCGGATTTGGTATTCAGCACAATCCTGCTGTATGGTTACCATTCGCACTTCCTCTTGATTTTTCAGTTGGATACTTCACCCAAAAAATGACTGTAGGTAAATATTTTGAAGCTAAAGCCACAACTATGGGTGCTTATGTAAGTAAGAAACTTGGTTGGGGTGCATTGAATATTACTCCTTACGGGGGTTTTGCTGTTGAATCATCAAATGTTGATGTAAAGTATGACTTTGTATTAACAGGTGTCCCTGATACAAAAGGAAACCCTAATACTACTATTCCTATTACATTCAATCTTGAAGGCGAAAACAAAAGCCGTATTACTGTAGGCGCATCAATTAAAATTTTGCTTTTCAACATAAATGCTGATTACAGCATTGGAAAGTATAAAATATTCAGCGGTGGAGTTAGTGTTATTATCTAATTCAGTTATTTGAATTTATAAAAAAAAGGCTGCTTTTTCAAGCAGCCTTTTTTTATAGCCTAAATAATTACTTATTTGTTTTTTTCCGCAGCGCTTTTTGCTGCTAGTCTTGCATTCTTCTTATCCATTTCTGTTAAATGTCTTTTTCTGATACGAATATTGTGAGGAGTAACCTCAACAAATTCATCATCAGTAATCCATTCAATGGCCTGTTCAAGAGTCATAAGTCTTGGTGGTTCAAGCCTGATGGCTTCATCAGCACCTGAGGAGCGCATATTTGACAACTGTTTTGTTTTTGTAACATTAACAACCATATCATTTGCACGAGTATTTTCGCCAATAACCATTCCTTCATAAACATCAATTCCGCCTTCAATAAAAAAGACAGTCCGTTCCTGAAGTTTGAACATTGCGTATGCAGAAGCGATACCTTGCTCCAAAGCAATCAAAGCACCTCTTTGTCTCTGAACGATATCACCTTTATACGGGTCATATCCATGGAAATTATGATGTAGAATTCCTGTTCCTCTAGTATCAGTAACAAACTCAGAACGATATCCGATAAGTCCTCTTGCGGGACAGATAAATTCTAATCTGGTATTCTCTTTGAAAGGGAGCATGTTTTTCATTTCGCCCTTTCTCTTGCCTAATTTTTCAATTACAATACCAACATATTCTTCGGGGACATCAATGATAACATGTTCTACCGGCTCACAAAGAACATCTAAAACTTTTTTGAAAATTACTTCAGGCTTACTAACCATTAATTCATAGTTTTCTCTGCGCATATTCTCGATGAGAATTCCTAAGTGAAGTTCACCTCTGCCGCTGACTCTGAAGATATCAGGTGAATCAGTCATCTCAACCTTTAACCCGACATTGGTCTTAAGTTCTTTTGAAAGTCTTTCGCTGATATTTCTTGTAGTGACATACTTGCCGTCTTGACCTGCGAAGGGTGATGTGTTCACCATGAAGTTCATTGAAATTCTTGGCTCTTCAACTGCTACAGATGGAATTGGAACAGGATTTTCTGCATCGGCAAGTGTATCGCCGATTTCAATATCTTCCATACCGGCAACAGCGATAATATCACCTGCAATTGCTTCGGTTGTTTCAACTCGTTTAATATTTTCGAAGGTGTAGATTTTTGTGATTTTAGCAGTTTGCTTATTGTCACCACTCAATAACACCATCGGCGCACCTGCTTTGATTGAGCCTTCGTGAATCTTGCCAATGCCAATTCTTCCGAGGTAATCATTATAATCGATAGCTGAGATAAGCATTCTGAATTTATCATCAGGATTTACTGCTGGTGGCGGAACTTTTGCAATAATAGAATCAAGTAAAGGAGTGAGATTTGTTGAATCATCTTCCAGTTGATACTTTGCAATACCTTGTTTTGCAATGGCATAAAGGAAAGGGAAGTCCAATTGTTTTTCTGATGCTTCTAGTGCAATAAATAAATCGAATACTTCACTTAACACTTCATTGGCGCGGGCATCTTTTCTGTCGATTTTGTTAATAACAACGACAGGACAAAGTCCAAGTTCCAATGATTTTTTTAGCACAAATTTTGTTTGCGGAAGCGGACCTTCTGCAGCATCTACGAGTAGAAGAACACCATCAACCATTTTAAGAGTTCTTTCAACTTCACCTCCAAAGTCAGCGTGACCTGGAGTATCGACGATATTTATCTTATAATCTTTATATTTTACACTTAAGTTCTTAGCCAAAATTGTAATTCCGCGTTCGCGTTCAAGAGCATTGGAGTCCATTACTCTTTTTTCGACATGCTGGTTTTCTCTAAAGGCCCCAGTTTGTTTTAATATATGATCTACGAGTGTGGTTTTTCCATGATCTACATGAGCAATTATTGCAATGTTACGAATATGTTCACTATTCAAATGTGTGTTACTTTCTTAAAATCTAAAATGCTAATATACGGATTATTTTGGTAATATCTTAGGCATTTAAGCGTAATGCATTAAGCGGTAATTTACGCACGAAACAGAATTATTAATCGATATTTTTCACAAATAATTGTGTTAAGAAATTTCATTTGA
>CAIWTC010000716.1 GCA_903915485.1 uncultured Ignavibacteriales bacterium
CGCCGACATACAGCAAAGGCCGTTTAGCTTTTTTAATTTTCTCTGCTGCTTTTTTAATTTGACTTGAGTGGCCAACCATCGTCGGCTTATATCCTCTCAACTCTACAGTTTCGGGATATTCAAACTCACACTTTGCAGCAATAACATCCTTTGGTAAATCCACAAGCACCGGGCCAGGCTTTCCTGATGAAGCAATATAAAATGCTTTACGGATATTATCTGCCATATCGCGAACATCACGCACAAGGAAATTATGTTTGGTGATTGGTCTGGTGATACCTACAATGTCTGCTTCCTGGAAAGCATCTTTACCGATAAGGTGTGATGCGACTTGTCCTGTGAAAATAACAACGGGAACAGAATCCATATATGCATCTGCAATGCCGGTAACAGTGTTAGTCGCTCCGGGACCTGATGTAACAAGTACCACTCCAACTTTACCGCTAGCCTTAGCATAGCCTTCAGCCATATGAACAGCGCCCTGTTCGTGTCTCACAAGAATATGTTTTAAGTAATCTACATCGTATAAGTGTTCGTATAATTTAAGAACTGAGCCTCCCGGATATCCAAAGATATGTTCCACGCCTTCCAAGCGTAAACACTCAAAGAATATCTCAGCACCGCTCATGATTTGCTTTGTCTTCTTAGTCATTTTCTACTCCAACTAATTATTTAATAAAATTGCGCCTTTGCTGGCGGAGGTAACCTGTCTGGAATATCGAGCAAGGTAACCTTTTTTAATCTTCGGCTCAAACTTTGGTAATGCAGCCAAACGATTTTTAATTTCTTCGTCACTTAAACTAACATCTAATTTCCTACCCGGAATATCAATGTTAATAATATCGCCATTAACTATTGCAGCAATAGGACCTCGTTCTGCTGCTTCAGGTGATACATGTCCAATACATGCTCCGCGAGTACCACCCGAAAATCTTCCGTCAGTTATTAAAGCAACCTTGTCGCCAAGTCCCTGACCCATAATTGCACTCGTAGGTGAAAGCATCTCAGGCATACCGGGACCGCCTTTGGGACCTTCGTAACGAATTATAACTACATCACCCGCCTTCACATCATTCTGAAGAATTTTTTCTACTGCTACTTCCTGTGATTCATAAATTTTTGCGGGGCCGGAGAACACCAACATCTTAGGGTCGACTGCTGCCGTTTTAATGATAGCACCGTCAGGGGCCATGTTTCCAAACAACACTGCAAGTCCGCCTGTTTTTGAATACGGTTCTTCTACTGTTCGGATAACTTTGCTGTCTAATATTTTTGATTCAGAAATATTTTCGCCAAGGGTTTTTCCTGTAACGGTTTTACATGTCGTGTCCAGAACTCCTGTTTTACTTATCTCATTTAGTATTGCAGATATGCCCCCTGCATTGTCAACATCTTCTATATGAACATCTTTTGTTGCAGGGCTAACCTTACAGATATAAGGAATCTTTGCAGAAAGTTCATTGAGCATATTTAAATCAAGTTCTATTCCGAACTCACTTGCGATAGCGAGAGTGTGCAGAATTGTGTTTGTGCTTCCACCCATCGCAAGGTCAAGTATAAATGCATTCTTAAATGAATTAAGATTTAACAAATCACTCGGCTTGATATCTTCTTCAACAAGCTTAACAATTCTTTTTGCTGCATCAACTGCAAGTGTTCTTCTCTCTTGAGAGATTGCAAGTTTTGTTCCGTTACCAGGCAATGCGAGTCCAAGCGCTTCCATAAGGCAGTTCATAGAATTTGCAGTAAACATTCCTGAGCATGAGCCGCATGTCGGGCAGCCGAAGTCTTCATACTGCTGAAGTTCCTGCTCGGTTATTGCGCCTGAAGAAAATTTTCCGACACCTTCAAATACTGAAATCAAATCAACCTTTTCTCCTGAAGGCAGTTTTCCTGCTTTCATCGGACCGCCGGAAATAAATATTACGGGAACATTTATTCTCATCGCAGCCATAAGCATACC
>CAIWTC010000717.1 GCA_903915485.1 uncultured Ignavibacteriales bacterium
TCTTTCTTTCTCATGTTCATATTAATCCTAGTTGTTTTCCGGTAATGTAAAATAGAATGTACTTCCTTTTCCTATTTCGCTTTCGACCCAAATTTTGCCGCCATGCATTTCTACAAACTCTTTGCATAACAGTAAACCTAGGCCCGTGCTTGATTCGTCTTCCGTTCCCTTGGAACCTACATCTTCACCAACAATGAATAGTCTGGGAATAATATCCTTAGGAATTCCAATGCCGGTGTCCGTTATTGATATTTCTACCATTCTATTTTTTACTCCTCTTGCTTTTGCAGTAATCTCTCCACCTCTCTTTGTAAATTTCAGCGCATTAGTTAATAAGTTCCGTAAAAGTGATTTGAGCATATAGTCATCTGCAAATATTTTCATCGCTTCAGGAATTTCATTAACAACAGAAATTTCTTTGCTCAAAGCACTCTGCTTTATTGATTTTTCGCATTCTGAAAAAGCATCAACCAAACTATACTCTGCCGGGGAGAAACTGATTGAGCCTGTTTGTAATTGTGCCCATTCTAACAAATTCACTAATAGTTTATAAACATTTGATATTGAAAGATTCAATGAACTTAAAAATTTTGCAATTTCTGTTGATGTATATTCCGCACTATCTTCCGCCATCATTTCAGTAAGCCCAAGTAAACCTGTAAAAGGACTTCTTAAATCATGTGCTATAATCGAAAACAGTTTATCTTTTGTGGCATTGACTTCTTTTAGCTGATGGTTTTGTTGTCTAATTAATAATTCAGTTTGCTTGCGCTCAGTGATATCCTGATGGAATGCCATGAATAAAGGCTGCTCTCCAATATATATTAAGCTTACAGTCGCAGTCTGAGAAAGGATACGGCCATCTTTATGGTAATGTTCTACTTCAAACCGCACAACCCCCCCTGCCATAATCCGCTCAATATTATGAGCATGAATCTCCATCGTATTCTCCCTTAGCACATTCAGTTCAGCTATGTTCTTTATTTTCATTTCATCCAATGTATATCCATGCATTTCGGCAAAAGCCTCATTTATCTCATATATTTTCCCATGTATCGTCATAATCAAGAGACCTTCATTAGTCTTATGAAACAAATCATAATAGCGCTGTTCGCTTTTTCTTAACTTATCTTCCGATTTCTTGCGCTCAGTGATATCCTGATGGAAGGCCATTATAAACTGCTGCTTTCCAATTTGTATTAAGTTTGTAGTTACATTGAAAGAAAGGATATGGCCATCTTTGTGGAAACGCTCAACCTCAACTCGCATAATCTCCCCTGCCATCACCTGGTCATGAGTAAGAGTTTGGTTCTCCACCGAATTCTCTTTGAGAACATCCAAATCTCTAATGTTCATCTGATTAAGTTCAGCCAATTCATAGCCGTGCATTTCGGCAAAAGCCTCATTCGTCTCAACTATTTTCCCATCCACCGTCATAATCGAGAGGCCTTCTTTAGCCTTGTGAAACAAATCATGATAGCGCAATTCGCTTTTTATTAACTTATCTTCTATTTTCTTGCTTTCAGTGATATCCTGATGGAAGGACATTATTAACTGCTGTTCTCCAATTTGGACGATGTTTGCGGTTACATTGAAAGAAATGATATGACCGTCTTTATGATAATGTTCTACTTCAAATCGCGCAACCTCTCCTGCAATCATCAACTCAGTAGCATGAGCATGGTCCTTCATCGTATTTTCCTTGAGCACATTCAAATCTCTGATGTCCTTCTCCTTAAGTTCATCCAATGTATAGCCATGTACCTTGGCAAAAGTCTCATTTATCTCAACTATTTCCCCTGCCAGCGTCATAATCAAGAGACCTTCACTAGTCTTGTGGAGCAAATTATGATAGCGCAATTCGCTTTCTCTTAACTTATCTTCGATATTCTTGCGCTCCGTAATATCTGTCATGACATGAACAGCACTAGAAAGTTTATTATTTTCATCAAAGATTGGGTCAATAACAACTGAATACCATTTTCCGTTAACCTGTAAATCCTTTGATTCTCTTTTATTACTGACTTTCACCTTGTTAAAAGGACAATTATAATCAAAACACTCCGTTTCGTGAACTAATTCATAACAAAACCGCCCCGATATTCCCTCCGGCGAGTCGCCGATAAAAATTTCTGCGGCTTTATTTGCTTGTAAAATTTTCCCGTTGACATCAATCAAAAATATGATGGCTTGCATTCCGTCAAATGTTGCATGCCACTTTAAGGCAGTTTCATTTTGGAGGACAAGTGCTTTGTTGGCTGCGACTAACACTTCCTCCACCCGCTTGCGCTCAGTTGTGTCGCGCATTCTTCGGGTAAAATATTTTTCTTCAGATGTTTCCCAGGCAGATAAGGATACATCAATCGAGAATTCAGTCCCGTTCTTATGTATGCCGCTTAATTCAACAGTCTTGCCAATATCATGTGTCCCGCCGCCTTGCGCCTTACTATTCATACCATTATCATGCTTTTCAACATTGTTCTGTGGAATTATAATAGTTATATTTTTACCGACTGCCTCATCCTCAGTGTACCCGAATATTTTTTCAGAACTTCCGTTCCAGTGTGTAATGATTCCTTCGTGTGTTGATGTAATAATAGCATCGTTAGCAGTTGATGTTATCGAACGGGAACGATGTTCACTTTTCATTAAAGCTTCTTTGGACTTCTTGTACTCAGTGATGTCTTGAATCTGGACTAAATATCCTTTTAAAGTCTCACTACCCTTTCTAATGGGTGTGATTAGTGTGTCGAGATATATTTGTCCCGATTTTGAGGTTTGATAAAGATTCATATCTTTGACCTTGTCAAAATCAAAATATGCCCGATATTTTATTGATTTTTTTAGCTTTAACTCTTTTTTGTGCTCCGCAGAGATGTTTGGATCATCAAACAAAGAAAAGTGACTTATTTCACTTACATTTATTATCCCAAACATATCTAAATAAGCCGGATTAACTTTAATGAGTATACCATTAGAATCATAAAGTTCTATAGCTATGGGCGAGTGTTCCATAAGAAGACTGTTCTGTTCAAAACTGGCCAGTAATAAATTATTAGCTGCCTTTAGTTCAGTCGCTTGCGTAATATTTTCTTCATATAATAAAACAAGTTCTTGATTGGCTATTACTAGTTCATCTGCTCGTTCTTTTGCAATTAAAAGTTCTTTATTCTGCATTTCCAATTCTACCTGATGCAATTCAAAGTCTTGATTAAGTTTCAGCGAATCAGCTTCCGGAGGATGCGAACTTGATTTGGGTGATTTATTTCTGTGCAATTTTTCTGCCTTTTGGCGAAGTTTTGCATCTACTAAAGGTGATTGCTCCATAAGAGCACTATATTGTTCAACACTTTCGCGTAACAAGTTATTAACAACTATTAGTTCATCTGCCCGTTTCTGCTTCTCTTCATTTTGGAATGCAAGTTCTTTGTTAGCTATGACTAACTCCTCTGCCCGCTTTTGCTTCTCTTCATTTTGAAAAGCAAGTTCTTTGTTGGCTATTAGCAACTCATCCGCCCGTTTGGACTTCTCACTATATTGAAAGGCAAGCTCTTTGTTGGATTTGTTTACCGCTTCCTCCAAGTGCTTGCGTTCAGTAATATCAATTGCAATTTCGCCAATGCGGTTTTTGTCATTCGATTCGGGAAGAATAAATTTATGTATTTCATAATGGTGAATTTTACCATCATTATGAGTAATACTCAATTCGGCACTTTCAAAACTAACTTGCAATGTTTCGTTATCATCAGCAATTATCTTTTCGGCAGTTCCTTTATCTAAGCTATCGGCAGCTTTAACCAATGCTTCATTGGAA
>CAIWTC010000718.1 GCA_903915485.1 uncultured Ignavibacteriales bacterium
TTTCTGTTCAAGTTTGTATTCAAATAATGCATTGTTGATATTTACGTTAATTTTGGCTGAAACGGGTGAGTGTCCACCAAGTTCGATTTTTAAGTCATGCGGACCATCTTTAAGTGGTAAAGTTATTATCTGTCCTTTGTTCTCGCCGTCGATAAATATTGTTGCTCCCGGGGGGGTCGTGCTGATTGTTACGGGAATCAGTTCGCCTTTTTTATCGGCAGTAAGTTTTAGAAGCCATGACTGTCCACTCACCAGCTTTATGCCATAGTTCCTGAGTATAACCTGAAGCGGTGCATAACCGTTCGCCATTATGGTTATTACTCTTTCGCTGGGTTGAAGGTATAAAAAGTCGCGTCCGGGTAAATGATTCATCTTGACCATTCCGTTATTTGCATCGTATGCTAAACCGATAAGGTCTGTTTCAATTATTAGGCCCGCAGCAACGAGATTATTTGCATCACGGATATTATTGTCGACTAATTCTTCGGCATGAAACTCTCCCTTGCCAATAATTCTCATTTCGGACATTTCGGATTTCTTAACCTGAGGAAAAAAGCCAACAGACAATAAAATAAATATTAACAAGCACCGACGCATGTTTCTTCCAATTTTAACTTTATTATTAAACTATAAAATAAAGAATATTAAGGAATATGGCAAAGACGTTATTTCTCAATGATAATTTATGTTTATGCCTCTGGATAGGATGTTTCCCCTCTTCGTGAGAATTTGGGAAACACATTTTACCTTAGGGGGGAATAATACTGCAACTTAAATCTATAATATCTTAATACTACTTGTTTTGCTATGGCTATTTCTTTTAATAGTTATACAATGACGCCACTTATGTGAACATAAAATGCGGGTGTTTAAGTATATTTTGGCTATAATTTAAGTCTTAACCTTGCGAAATTTTTGTTTTCCAAGTGTCCGGTTGGGTATATTTTTATGTTTCGAATATTTCAAAGAGTAGTTTAGCCTTAGTAATGTTATAGAATGTATTTGATTTACACAATCGCTTTTACCATCTTCTGAGGGGTTTTATAGGGGAACCTCTTTAACAGTCCCTCAACTTGAACCAAAATCACTAAATAATTTAACACACTGCTCATTTACTCTTAATTAAAAAACATTGACTTTAATCTTATTATTCCTTAACATTATTCGGTAATATTTATGTTAAGATATTTTTGTTTTGATGTTTTATCTTCTTTATTAAATAAATATCAGTGGAGTCCAGAAACCAACAAAAACGGGGCGGTTCCGAAAAGCCAAATGAGTAGGAGAATTGAAGGTTATTATGAAAAACTTTATTAATCTAATTTTATCTGTTGTTATATGCCTGACTTTTTTTCAGGGCTGTTCAAAAAATGAGGGTGATAAAAAAGACACTCCCGCAACAGAACAAAAACAAACCGAAAAAACAAACATCGTATCTGCCGAATATTTTGGAAATTATCATGGTATCCAAAAAAGTTATAATATGAAAAATCAGTATGGCGATGATATGGTAATCAAAGGAAAGAAAGTAACGGTTCCGTCAATTGATTTTAAGTTTCTTCTTAAAGAAAACGGGGAAGTAAACCTTCAGCAGTCAAATCTTGAGGACAACACCCGCTATTATTATGACGGTTCAGCCACGGTTAAATCAGAGAACGCAAAATCAATAACTGTTGAATGCGCTGTTAGTGACGGTAAGTCTTCCAGCCCTATGTATACTTTAATTATTAACAAGTCTGATAAATCGGGAATATGCAAAGGAAACAATGAACCGGAGTTTAAAGTAGATAAAATAAAA
>CAIWTC010000719.1 GCA_903915485.1 uncultured Ignavibacteriales bacterium
CTTACACTGATTTCGAATTGATTGCGCTCCCTCACATGGAGACATTGCGCAGTTATGCCGTTTCATTAACTAAGGATGACGATGATGCTAATGATTTGCTTCAGGAAACATTTATAAGGGCATTCCGCTTTTTTGATAAATTTGAAAAAGGGACTAATGTCAAGGCATGGCTGTATCAAATCATGAAGAATCTTTTCTATAACATGTACAAGCAAAAGACCAGCGGGCCGATTAAACTTGATTATGAAGAGGTTGAATCTTACTTTGAAACCGTAAAACCAAATTATACTGAAGATGCACATCTCGAAAAAGAACTGTTCGATAATCTACTGAATGATGAAATCCAAACAGCGATAAGTTCGCTGCCTGATGATTTTCGTACGGTTATAATTCTTTCAGACCTTGAGGGACTCAGTTATGAAGAGATTGCTGAATTTGTAAATTGCCCGGTTGGAACAGTGCGCTCAAGACTCCACCGTGCAAGAAAAATGCTGTCGGGAAAACTTCAGGGTTACGCAAAATCAATGGGTTATGAAACTGATTAATTTATAATCCGTGTCACCTTTCTAATTACTCTAATACTATATTTTGAAATAAGATTTCGGTTGGGAATTATCTGCTCGGGTTTGAGAAATATCGGAACATGATATTTTTTCGATGCAAAAATAAATAAGTCGTATGCATCGGAACCCCTTAAATATTAAGCCATTTAAATTTTTATTTATTTTAGCTGCATTTTTTGTTTCAGCAATTCAGCTTATTTAAGTAATTTTACTGTTAGATAATTATAAGATAAAATCGTTGCCGGGTGAGAGAGACCAAGTAGACAATGAATTCTTTTTATTGTTTCTGTTCGGTTTACATTCTCATGACATTCCCGCCGAAGTACTTAAATTGATTACTACTCATAAACATATAATTATTCACAATAAATAATCCTTGACAATTAATCAATGTTTATATAGATTAAGGAACAAAAGTTCCAAAAAAATTATAATGGAACATTAAAAACAAAACAATAGGACAACGGAATGACAAAAAACAAAAAACTTATTCAGTGGGTTAATGAAATGGCGGCTATGTGTCAGCCTGACAAAATTCATTGGTGCGACGGCTCTGAGGCTGAATATAACCGCATGGCTAATATCCTGGTCAAAAGAGGTAGCTTCTTAAAATTGAATAAGACTAAACGGCCTAATTCTTACTACGCTGTATCTGACCCTACAGATGTTGCAAGAGTTGAAGATAGAACATATATCTGCGGCGACAGTGAAGAAGAAGTCGGCCCGACAAATAATTGGATGGCTCCTGATGATATGAAAAAAATCCTTAAGGATTTATTCACAGGCTGTATGAAAGGAAGAACCATGTATGTTATTCCTTTTTCAATGGGACCTATTGGTTCACCGATTTCTCAGATAGGCGTGGAAATAAGCGACTCTCCTTATGTTGTTTGCAACATGCGCATCATGACCAGAATGGGCAGTGCGGTTCTTGACCATCTTGGTGAAGATGGTGAGTTCGTTCCTTGTATGCACTCAGTCGGTTATCCGCTTGAAGAAGGCAAACAGGATGTTCCTTGGCCTTGCAACAGAATTAAATACATTGTTCATTTCCCTAAAGAAAGAGCAATCTGGTCATTTGGCAGCGGTTACGGCGGAAACGCACTTCTCGGTAAGAAATGTTTTGCCTTGCGCATCGCATCAATTATGGCGCGCGAAGAAGGATGGCTTGCTGAGCATATGCTTATCCTCGGCGTTACATCTCCTGATGGCGTTAAAAAATATATCGCTGCTGCTTTCCCTAGCGCGTGCGGAAAAACTAATCTTGCTATGTTAACTCCTACTATTCCCGGCTGGAAAATCGAAACTGTCGGTGATGATATTGCTTGGATGAAATTTGGTGCTGACGGAAGATTGTACGCAATCAATCCTGAAGCAGGTTTCTTTGGAGTTGCACCAGGTACATCAATGAGCACAAACAAAAATGCTATGCTTTCGATGACGGAAAATTCTATCTTTACAAATGTTGCTTTAACCGAAGACAATGATGTTTGGTGGGAAGGTATGACTGACGAAAAGCCAAGTCATCTTATGGATTGGCTGCGCCGTGATTGGAACCCTACACTTCACCGTCCTGCTGCGCATCCTAACGCTCGTTTCACTGCACCTGCTAATCAGTGTCCGGTAATTGATGAGAAGTGGGAAAGTCCTGAAGGAGTTCCTATCTCAGCAATACTTTTCGGCGGAAGACGCTCATCAGTAATTCCTTTGGTGCATGAAGCATTCAACTGGAATCACGGTGTGTTCATGGGCTCGATGATTACTTCCGAAACTACTGCAGCTGCAGTCGGTGCGGTTGGTCAGTTGAGACATGATCCGTTCGCAATGCTTCCGTTCTGCGGATATAACATGGGTGACTACTTCAATCATTGGGTTAATATTGGCTCAAAGAGTACCGAAGATAAATTACCAAAAATGTTTTATGTGAACTGGTTCCGCAAAAATGATAAAGGTAAATTCATTTGGCCGGGATACGGAGACAACATCCGCGTAATTAAATGGGTATTCGAAAGAACTGAAGGAGTTGAAAGTTATAAGGATATGCCGTTCGGCAGAATCCCGAATGACACTGCTTTAGATACAAATGGTTTGGATATTTCCGCAAGTGACTTGAAAGACTTGTTCGCTGTAACAAAAGAACAAGTTGAACATGAAGTTGCAGAAATTAATTCATACTATGCAAAATTCGGAAATCATATTCCTGCTGAGTTGAAAGAAGAAGTTAAACTTTTAGCTAAGCGCGCTGAATAATCAGTAAATTAATTTATACAAAAGCCCGTGAGCAAAAGTTCACGGGCTTTGTTGTTTTAAATGAAATTAATTCTTCTTAGTGCTTTGCTGTTCCTACAATATCCAATTCAACTGCTTCTTCTGAAAAGAACGGTTCGCCGTAGTCCTTGCCAATTTGAAATCCGTAAAACTGCGACCGCGATTCAATGTACTTCATAAAGCGCGGTTGACTGATAAAAGTTTCAGGCTCTTTACTTTTAGGGTCGTGGAACTGCGTTCCGAATGCACGCACTGCTTTCATCTTCGTTTCATATGTTTCGGTGATATCAACAATGAATGACGGTACGAAAGCATGGGACTGCATATAATAAAATAGTTTTTGCGGACGGTATGCCTTTTGAAGATGAGTGTCTTCGTAAGTTTTTATTTTTTCCAGTCCTGCATAAAAGAATCCCTGCTTAACCAATTTACTAACATGCATGTGGTCAGGGTGACGGTCTAACTTGTAAGGAGCAAAAACAATCTTCGGCTTATACTTCCTTATTGCAGCAACAACATGCATTAAATTTTCTTTATTGATTTTTATATCACCGTCGGGGATGTAAAAGTTTTCGCGGGTTGCAACTTTGAGAACGATAGCGGCTTGAAAGGCTTCCTTTTGTCTGATTTCTGAAGTGCCTCGTGTTCCGAGTTCGCCGGCTGTGAAGTCAATGATGCCGACCTTAAGATTGTGAGAAGTGAGTTTAGCAATAGTCCCGCCCATAGAAAGTTCCGCATCATCGGGATGCGCACAAAAAACAAGAATGTCTAAGTTCATATGCACCGCATTAGATTATTGAAAAAAATGTTAATTCTTTTTTCTAAATATAGAATAAGAAATAACTAATTGCCAACTATTTTATTCGGTGGGTGAAATTATTATAGCCCTCTATTAATAGTTCATAATTGTTAAGCATGAGTGACCTCACTACCTCACCCTAACCCTCTTCCCGATAAATCGGGACAAACTCTTATCAAGGAGAGGGAACAAGATATTACAAGTCATTCCCGCGAAAGCGGGAATCCATTTGTCGGGGAATGAGGTAGATTTCCGTGTGCACTGGAATGACAAATTAAGAACCTCACCCTAACCCTCTCCTTAAAAAAGGAGAGGGGACAGGAATTGATCGGACCGGAAAGCACAGAGTTACTCCATACCATTTGGAGTAATGAAAAAATTTATCACAACAAATTATATACAAAACCCTCTCCTTCGCAAGGAGAGGGATAAAGGCCTGCCCGACGACTGGCGGGGTGAGGTTGTTGTCTTATTCCCAAACATTCTTTATTTTATACTTTAATTAAAAAACAATAGTTGGGCGAGATATGCGTTTGTGTTTGTTAGTGTTTCTTTTATTTTCAGTCAGCTTTTTCCCTCAAGCTAAGAAATCCGAAATGTCCGAGATGAGAATCATCGGTATGGCGGAATACCATCCTGAGGAACTGATTGACTATGATGTAAAGGATGCCAACGGGGATGTTGCCGCGGGCTTAATCATCGAAACTGATTTGGTTGGACTTGCATATGATGCAAATCTTGGGATGGTGAAGATGAATCATTCACCGGGTCGTGATTTTCTTTTTCTTCAATACAAGGAGAGGGAAGTGAAAATCTTGCTGAGTGGATATGCACCGCTGCAGGTAATATTGAAAAACTATGGCATTAAATTGGAGCAGGGGAGGTCGTGGTTGATTAAACTTACTGCTGACAAAAAAAGTGAACTCATTCCCATATCAATTAACACCACTCCTCCCGGTGCAACCATTTTTATTGACGGCGAGAATAAGGGTCAGTTGAAAAACATTACCTTAAAAGATGGTGAGCATGATTTAAAAATCGAACTTGACGGCTATACAACCGTGAATGAAAAGATAATTGTAAATATCAACAGTGCCTACTTTGAATATAAACTTACTCAGATTGAATTAATAAAAACCCTTATCGCATCCACTCCAAAGAATGCGCAGATTATTCTCGACGGCAGTATAAACGGAAAAACCGACAAACAGCTTTTTCTGAAATCGGGGAAGTATAAACTCAACCTTGTTCTATCAGAATATATCGGCATTGATACGCTGATAGAAGTTAAATCAGGCGGACTTAATTCATTTAAGTTTAATCTTATTAAAAATTCAGGAATACTTTTAACGGAACTATCCCCCGCAAATGCGCAGATTTCAATTGACGGAAAACTTGCCGATAAAAGCAGGAACGAGCGTCTGCCCGGCAAGCATGAGGTTGCGGTAACTGCCGAGGGATTTATTCGGATGACTGACACGGTGCTTATAGTGTGCGGTGAAACGCTTAGTCGTAAATATGCACTGCTTAAAAACTCGGGGGTGCTGAACATTGCCGTTGAACCTGCAGATGCCGAAATTATGATTGACGGGAAAATTGCTTCCAAAAACCGTAACGAACTCCTGCCCGGTTTGCATACCGTATCAGTAATAGCCGAGGGATATTTGAGAGATGCAGATACAATTGATATTGCGAGAGGCGAAACTGTTAACCGCAGTTATACCCTGCTTAAAAATACGGGCATCCTTAATTTATCTTTTGAACCCTCTGATGCCTCGGTAACAATAAACGGTGAGCAGTACAACAGCGGGAAAATTGAACTTCCTCCCGGTGCGTATCAGATTGAAATAAGTAAGGAAAGCTACAAAACCGTGAAAGAAGTTGTTAACTTCCCGCGGGGTGTAACCTTATCTAAAAATTATAAACTTCAGGCAATTACCGGAAGCCTTATGCTTAGCGTATCTCCGATCGAAGCAAAAGTTGAAATGTTCTCCAAAGGAAAACTGCTTAAAACCTGGACAGGTTCTGAGTTGCTGAATGATTTGCTTATCGGTGACTATCAGTTAAAGTTCTCTATGAGGGGATATGCTGCAGTAACACGCGATATTAAGATTGAAGAAAATAAACAGATTAAGGAAGAATTAGAGTTGAAGCCCCAGTCAGTTACGGGAACACTGGACTTTTCTGTTGTTCCTAGTTATGCCTTTGTTGAACTTTACAACGACGGGAAATATATCAAGTCATGGAAAGGAAGCGAAACTCTACGCGATTTGCCAGTGGGCGACTACCAAATCAAATGCACACTTGAAGGTTATACTTCTGTGAATAAAAGCATAACTGTTAATGAAGGCAGAACTTCATACGAAACGGTAGATATGAAGTCAGTAAGAAACAGTATTGCTTCTCAGGAATCCTCTTGGAATAATTCCCCTAAGCAGGCGGATAATTCCTCTAATGCAAAAGTTAAGTTTCTAATTCCCGGCTTATATCAGTTAGGCGGCAGCAGGGAAACCGCGGGATATGTCGGACTTGCCGCGGGTGCGGGTGCATGGACATTTTACGCACTTCAGTATTTATCCGCAAGTACAAAACTGAAAACATATAAAGATTTTTATGATAACACATATAAGGCAACGCCTACTTTAGAAAACAGAGCACAGGCGCTATCCCTTAAGAAACAGGCGGATGATGCTTCTAGTGCTGTTTCTACAGCGTGGATAATAATAGGCGCTGTTTATGCGGTTAATATTCTTGACGGATTACTGTTTGATAACTCCCCGGGGAATAATTATTCCTTATCGGTTAACCCCGCGGAAAATAATTTTACGGCGCTGACTTATAAATTTAACCTGAGGATAAGTTTATGAGAAATTATATATTTTTAATTTGCCTGTCGGTGTTTTCATTATTGTTCATGGGTTGTCCGGAGAAAACTGTTTTTGTGGATTTGAATGTTTACTCAATTAGCGGAACCGTTTCAAACAGTTCAAGCGCAGCATTATCCGGGGTCAAAGTATATACATCACCTGCAACGAATACAGTGTACACAGATGCATCCGGGAATTATTCAATTACAAGTATTGCGGCAGGCACATATACAGTATATGCAGAGTTAACGGGTTATGTCAATTATTCAGCCTCCGTAACGGTGACTCAGTCTCAAGCATTTACGCAAAATATAAGTATGACATTAGTAGCTCTGCCGGTCTTTGTATTCGTTCAAGGCGGGACCTACACAATGGGCAGTTCAAGCGGCGATTCAGATGAATTACCGCTGCATTCGGTAGCACTAAGTAGTTATTATATAACTAAGACCGAAGTGACACAAGGACAATACAAGGCAGTAATGGGAACAAACCCAAGTAATTTCAGCAGTGTAGGTGATAACGCACCTGTAGAGAAAGTAACATGGTATGACTGTATAAGTTACTGCAATAAACTAAGCATACAACAAGGAAAAACCCCGTGTTATAGTATAAGCGGAAACACAAATCCAAGCAGTTGGACAAGCGGAACGATAGTATGTGACTTTACAGCAAAAGGGTATAGACTAGCCACGGAAGCAGAGTGGGAATATGCATCAATAGGAGGAAATAAAAGTGCAGGGAATACCTACAGCGGAGGTATTACAGTAGATGATGTAGCCTGGCACACCAATAACTCAGGCGGTACAACACATATGGTAGGTACAAAAATTGCGAACGAATTAGGAATAAACGATATGAGCGGAAATGTATGGGAATGGTGCTGGGATTGGTACAGCAGTTATACAAGCAGTACACAGACAAATCCGACAGGTGCGTCAAGCGGAAGTTCCCGCGTTCTCCGAGGCGGCTCTTGGAACAGCTACGGTAGTGTTTGCCGTTCCTCTAACCGCAACTACGGTAACCCTGTCAATTGGTACAGCGAGCTCGGGTTCCGTCTTGTGCAGGGGCAATAACCCTTTTGCCCTCCCGATGATGATATAAAAACAATTGAATCGGGACTTCACTTCGTTCAGTTTTACCAATTTATCTTACCCCGCTTTGCGGGGAGGAAACTGTCTGAACTATGATTTTCGTGATTGGTATGATTAGCATGATTAATGTTGGTGAATTGTC
>CAIWTC010000720.1 GCA_903915485.1 uncultured Ignavibacteriales bacterium
ATTATTTTACCCTTGGATAAGTTATCAAAAAAGTAGTTTTCTCTGTTGTTGATTCTTTCAAGATGATAGTTCCTCCCGCACTTTCAATAATCCTTCTGGACATTGAAAGACCAAGCCCCATACCGTCTTTTTTTGATGTATAATTGTTTTCGAAAATTTTTTCCTCAAGTCCCGTTAGGATTGCGTTACCATTATTTGCAACAAATATTAGGAATGCATTACTATCCTCAATGAGTCTTAATTCAATTTCTGAGGCAGATGATTCGATTGCATTCCGCACCAGATTGATGAATACCCTCTGAAGTTGCTCGCTGTCACCGTTAACAATTGCTTTAGAAATATTACCATAATCGTAGTTGACTTTTACATCATCATTGGCGAATAATGTAATTGTAGTGGAAATAATATTTATCAAATCCAGGTGTGAATAGTTCGGCCTGGGCATTCTTGCGAATGAACTGAATTCTGAAGCGATGTTGTTAAGCATTTCGATTTGGTTAAGAACTGTCGAAGTTACCTTTGAAAAGATAGTATCAAGATTTTGCGGCTTTTCTTTGTAAGATGCTATCAACTGCTGCACCATTAACTTCATTGGAGTGAGGGGATTCTTTATTTCGTGCGCAACCTGACGGGCGAAATCTTTCCATGCAACTTCGCGTTCAAGGACCGCCAATTCAGACTGTCTCCGGTTGAGTTCGGATGTCATCGTATTGAACCCGTCAATTAATTCCTTAACATCACCGTGCGCTTTGTTCTGAACAGATATGCTTAAATCACCCTTTGCGACAGATTTCGTTGCACTAGTTAGGAGTTTAATCGGTCGTGCTATCCGTTCAGATAGAAATGTTGTAAGCCCGATTAAAAAGAATATCGCAAATGAATATATTCCGAAAAGAAACACATCATTTTCAACCGCTGAAAAAGAACCTGCAACATAGTTGAAGGTATTGTTAACACTCAAAATGTAAGGAGTAGGCGACCTTAGTGTAACTTCTCTGTAATAAGTGAAAAGATTAAAAAACTCATTTGTCTCACTTGCAAAAAATTCTTTATTCCCCGAATAGTTCAGGTTCATATCGGCCATCAGCGGAAGTCTGTCCGGAATTACTCCTGCCTGATACAGGTTCCACCGCGATGAATATATTAGTTTGTTTGCAGAAAATACCGAAAATGAAATACCGACTTCTTTTCCACATTCTTCAAATGCCTGTTGGATAGGAATGTCTGATGCAAGTTTAAATTTTAAGCGCTGCTCAACAATCATAAGTTGATTAGAAAGAGAAGAACGGATTGAACGCGTTGATTTATCTTCAATGTTATAATGATTATAAAATGCTAATGCTAATATTGGTATAACTGATACGAACAGAAATGAACCAAGCAACTGTGTTCTGAATGTAATGGTTATTTTACGGCTTTTTATCAGCCCGGCTATTCCGAATATAACATAGGTTAGCAAAATAATTAAAGCATGGACAATGAACAGCTTAAAGAAATTAAAGAAGCTCCATTCAATTTCCCGTTCCTTTAAAGAGGTGCAGGCGATTTCCACTGAATTATCTTTGGAATATTTTTGTGCGAAGATAACATAGTTATCCTGCCCCGTGGAGTATCTAAACCATGCTTCGCCCGCCTCATCGTAAACTGCACTCGTGATAAGGTTCTTAAATTCTTCTATGTGGGACAAGTCACCGCTTGAGTAAACAACTTTGCCGTCCCTGATTTTAATTACTCCAAGGTTATCAAGAGGTAAATTTCCGTTATTAGTTTTTTTGCCGGAGAACATGGGGGATGATGCAAAATTTGAAGGCATAGTTTCCAGCAGTGAAACAGCGGCAAAACAGTACCCGATTAGTGTATCATTGGAAAGTATTGGGGTGATTCCGACAATCTCAGAAATTTCATTGTCTTTGGTTTCAATCGCGGAGATTACCAATTCACCCCTGCTTTCGCCCACTGCAGAGGCGATTAATCCTTCAGGTTTATCTTTCCCTGCCTCGAACTCACCCTTTACATTTCCGGATAAGTCGACAAATCCTATATATGCCGGTATTGATTCGCTAACGAGACTGCTTCGGCGCCAAAGTAAAAACGCTTCAGCGCAAAGTGTTTCGGTATTATTTTTAAAGGCATTAGCGATATCCTCGCTAGACTGCGCATCGGTCAGTATGTCCGTTAAAATAAACTGAGTAAACTCAGGTTTTGGTCTTTGAAGTTCAGCGGCAGAAACTTTTAGTGACTCCAATTCTCTAGCAGAATTAAAAATAGTCATCAGCATCACAATACATACCGATGATAAAAATCCGATTGAAAGAATAAGTTGAGATGTGGAAAGTTTTATTTTATAAGTTATTAAAAACGCCAGAAGCGCCAATGCGATAATAACTGCATACTGCCAAACCGAAAGAAGCGATGAATTCTGATATGTTATAAACAGATAACCCCATGAAATAAAGATAACTGCCCATACTAAAAACTTCCGTTTTGATAAGATAACTGATGATTTCAGAAGGAATACAATTACCTTCATTAATAATATCAGCAATAGAAAAAATGATATTCCAAGAAGAAAAATTCCCGCGCTCATCCCTGCATGCGGTATGCTTGGAAGCAATGATGGTTCGTTGAAGAACATCAGCGATGAATCGAAAATTATACTTTTAACAGATGCCGCAAATCCCCTTGTCATTAGTAATGCCGATATGAATATTAAAAGGACCAACGCGTTGCGGATATATGCATGCAAACTGCCTGCAGTTAAAGACTTCTGTTTAAGAATGTCCGCGCTTTTTTTATAGATATAAACCAACGCCATGAATGTCATGAGCGATGTAACCAAAAATTCTGCAGGTGACTTAACGATACCATTCCCGAATTTTGAAGAGAAATAATCGGGGTTGGTTAGTTCTGTGGGGAAATATTTCAGCGGAATATTTGTATAGAACATTACTAGTCGGAGTGTCACCAGAAAAACGATATAAAGAACACCCTGACCGAAACTATTTGCTTTAACTTTTATTATTCTATAAACCAGAAGCATCAACAGTAAATAATATATAAGATACACATGCGACTGAATATTCTCGGAATATTTAACAATCATCTGCGAATAATGAATAGGTGCAGGTTTCGTAAGGTAGAGAGATGCAATGGTTCTGTTATAGTTATTAGTCAGGCGGATATTAAAATATCTTCCGTCTTTGATAACTGAAACAGAGTCGTAGAATACTTTAGAGTCACTCTTGAATTCTTCCTCTATACTACTTACAAAATTGTCGCTCTCCGGGCTAGAACTTCCGCTATATTTTGTTTGGAATGGAATTGCCGTGAACACAAGGTATGAAGTGCCATTTAGAATAATCTTGTCATATACTGCCAGATAAATCACAAGGGGTGATTGGAGAATAAATATTTCACCTTTCGAATATTTTAATTCTCTGAGTTCACTTTCTTGAATTGGCGAATCTTTTTTCCAGGCAATCAGTTGAGTGTCTTTATCGAATATTTCAATGCAGATGTTATCGTGAAAATTTTTTGCGAGCAATGAAACAATCACTCCGCTGCCGGGGGACTTTTGTGCCGAATCGGAGATTAATTTTTTAATTTCTGCAGAATAAGATAGAAGTGCGCTTTCTTTTTCGGAAAATTTCTTTTCTGCTCCTGAAGAAATGCCGGACATTTCATTCTTAAGAATTCCTTCCCAAGAACTGTTTGCATTTTCTAACTTTGAATCGGCGTTATGCTTTACCCACACCGATGCAAAAATGAAAACAAGGGTCAGAATTATTATCGGGGTAAATTTATTCTGCAGTAATTTGTTCTTCATCGTATTGTAAACTGCGCGATTTTCCAAGTGCTGCCTGAGCGGGCAAGCGAAATAAACACCTGTGATTTTTTTCTTCTGCCAGAGGACTCTGACTGATAAACGGCGGTGGCATAAGGTGACTTGTCTTTGCTCTTGAAACTGAACTTGAAGTTATTTGGCTGGTATTGTTTTATAAATTCCTGAATAATATAAAAGCATTGATTGGCGCTGTAGTAACCCGTCTGTCCCGAAGAAAGACTAAGATAGGTTTGGGTTGAAAAAAACTCTGCAAATAGTGATACATCATTTTTGTTTATACCTGTTTCAATTTTTTGAAAAATATCATCAATAGCGCCGACTTGCTCTTGCTTGGGGCCGCTGTTTTGAGCGTAAACGGATGTCCAACCGGCAAAAGTAATAATCAGCAAGACTAAGGCAACGCACCGGTTTAACCGTGCCGCTGCCGGGACATGTCTTTTGACCTTCATATATTTGGCAAAAATCGCAGGAATCTTCATTTCTTATTATAAAAGTAATTACTCAATTTAGGTTAAAATATAAAAGAAAAAAAGAGTTATCTATTCTAATCGAAAAACTTTATCCGTTTTAGTGCGCTGCGGTATTGCTATATGAATATTAATTTCATAACTTTAGAGTGGCAGATGAAAAAAGAGTGATTTCCGAGCCGAATTATCATATAAATTAGAGCGGATGTTTATGGATAAACCCTTTAGTAAGAGGGTCCCTCTTCCTGTTGAAAAAGAAGAGGTGCTTTCAAAAGATTTAATTCTCAAGTCCTTTCCTAAAAAAAACCTCAATGCGCAAATGCCCAATGAGGAAGAATTGCATTACCTTTTAGAACGGTCAGTTAAGCAGCACAGGCTTTTTGTCGAAGCCACATTATCTTCTTTTGTAGTTGATGGGGATGCGGAAAATTTTTCACGATTAGTTACTAAGTCTTTATCAGAATTCCTTAATGCCGAGAGAGTTTCGGTTTGGTTTTTTAGTGAAAACTTTTCTTCGATGAAGTGTGTTGATCTATATCAATTATCAGCGGACACCCATACTTCAGGTTATGCACTAGATAAAGTTGTGTTTGGGGATGAGTTAGAGAGTTTACTGAATAATGATAATGTTGTTTTCAATGACCCGCTGGCTGATTCACGGGCCAGTGGATATACTCAAACCTATTTAATCCCAAACAAAATCACTTCAAAACTTGATGCGCTTATATCTCATGCGGGTATCAAGTCGGGAATGCTTTGTGTTGAACATGTAAATCAACCTCATGTTTGGACAGATGAAGAAATTGTATTTGTTAATCAGTTTGCATGTTTAATAGGAAGAACATTATCCCATAAAGCACGAAAACTAACAGAAATAGATCTTGCTGAGAGTGAAGAAAAATTCCGTTTCTTTACTGAAAACATAAAAGATGTTATTTGGACACTTGATGTTGAATCGTTAATGTTTACATATGTAAGCCCATCAGTGCAACGGTTAAGGGGATTCACGCCGGAAGAAATTATGGCTAAGCCGATGGATTATGCGCTGACTCCTGAACAGGCTGATGCTGTTAGAAAATTACTGCAGTCACGAATGCCTGCTTTTTTAGAAGATGAGAAAGCACATCAACATAAATACTTTACTGAGGAAGTACTACAACCTTGTAAAGACGGAAGTTTCGTTTGGACAGAAGTAATTACTCAATATGTTCGAAATTCAAAAACAGGGCGCATTGAAATTTATGGAGTCTCCCGCGATATCTCCGCCCGCAAAAAGGCAGAAGATGCTTTAAGGGAAAGTGAGGCAAGGTTAAGCAGAGCGGAGCTTGTAGCTAAATCCGGACATTGGGAAATTCATTTAGATAATCAAATGATTTATGGTTCTGAAGGTGCAAAGAAAATTTATGGTTTGCAGGGTGATAGTTTTAGATATGATATGATTAAGCAGGCACGCCTTCCCGAATATTCAGAAGCTATTGATGAAAAACTACAGCAACTAATTAAAACGGGAGAGCCTACAGGAGTCGAAGCAAAAATAAGAAATTTTGCAACCGGTGAAATCATTGATGTTAAATTTTATATGGAGTATGATAAACAACGCCGGGTTATTTTTGGTGCTATCCAAGATATAACTGAAATCAGAAAAAAAGACATAGCACTGAAAGAAAGTGATCAAAAATTTAAAAACCTTGTTTGGGATATGCAGATTGGGGTTCTACTTCAGGGACCTAAGGCCGAAATATTTTTAAGTAACCCTAAAGCGTTGGAGTTGCTTGGGCTTACCGAGGATCAACTCCTGGGCAAAACTTCATTTGACCCCGATTGGAATGTTATTCACGAAGACGGTTCTGATTTCCCGGGGAATACTCATCCTGTGCCTACTGCAATTGCATTAAAGAAGGAAGTCAAAAGTATAATCATGGGAGTGTACCGTCCCAGCGGTGACCGTGTGTGGCTGCTTGTTGATGCAATTCCTCAGTTGAACAGAGACGGCGATATATGGCAGGTTATTTGTACATTTATTGATATATCAAAACGCGTGAAAGCAGAACAGGCGCTGAGGACCACTGAGAGATTTGTAAGCGGAGTATTGGATACAATTTCTGCTCATGTTGCGGTTTTGGATGAAAGCGGGAAAATTATTGCGGTTAATCAGGCATGGCGAAGATTTGCAGAAATGAATGCAACTAATTTGTCAAATGTCAGTGAGGGAGCCAACTATTTAGCTGTTTGTGATAAGGCTACTGCTTCAGGTTCAGAGGAAGGCGCGTTATTTGCAGTTGGTATCCGTAAGGTGTTAACCGGAGAGCAAAAGGAATTCATTCTGGAATATTCTTGTCATGCACCGCATGAAAAACGCTGGTTCCTATGCAGGATAACCAGTTTCCAAAGTGAGGGTGCGAAGTTTATCGTTGTAGCCCATGAAAATATTACTGCTCCTAAACTAGCTGAAGAGGAAACAAAGGTTATCAACAAAGAGCTCGCTAAACTGAACTCCGAGAAGGATAAATTGTTTTCTATTATTGCTCACGATTTAAGAAGTCCTTTTCATGGCTTGCTTGGACTAACAGCGGTTATGGCCAAAAATGGTCATGGGCTAACCGTGGATCAAATGACAAATTTCAGCGGCCTGTTAAATGATTCCGCGACAAATTTATATAAACTTATTGAGAACCTGCTTGAGTGGGCGCAGATGCAGAGAAATGCAATTTCTTTTTCTGCGGAGAAGATAGACTTGCGGGATGCCTGTACACTCTGTATTGACTCAATACTTAGTAGAGCCATGATGAAGGGAATATCTATTACTAATGAAATTCCTGAAGGAATAAAAATATTTACCGATGAAAAAATGGTAAATACTGTTCTGAGAAATTTGTTATCGAATGCAGTAAAATTTTCTAATCGAAAGGGTGAAGTTATTGCAAGAGCAAGACATATTGAAGATGGAAAAATAGAAGTGTCAATATCGGACATAGGTATTGGGATTCCTGCTAATATCATTGGAAAATTATTTACTGCCGGTGAAAAGGTGCATCAGAAAGGTACAGAGGATGAGCCAAGTACGGGGTTGGGATTGATTCTGTGCAAAGAATTTGTTGAAAAACTCGGCGGAACTATCTGGGTAGAAAGTAAAGACGGAGAGGGTTCTACTTTTTATTTTACTATTAAAGCGGAGAAGAGGAACTAGGTATCATTTATTTTTGCGTGAATGGAATTAGAGTTGAAAACTTAGATACCCTCCGTTGATTTATTTAAGGAATAACATCGGAAAGAATTGTTATATTTCGCTGATAAAATTCTATAATCTTGGAAAATAACATGACTAAGAAAAAAATTACCTGGTTCGCAATAGGGGATATAAATGGGTTTTTTGGATTAATATTCGATAATCTTACAGTGCTCTCATTCCTTGCGGGCATATTAATTTTTGTATTTCAGTATCCTGCTGAAATTGTATACAAACGGATGTTCCCCGGTACCGCGCTAGGGGTTTTATTTGGCGATATAGTTTACACTATCATGGCCATCCGTCTTGCCAAAAAGAAAAATGACCCCAATGTAACAGCCATGCCTCTCGGATTGGATACTCCATCAACAATAGGAATTGCGCTTACCGTTCTCGGCCCGGCCTTCGTTTATTTGAAAAGCAAAGGAATGAATGTCAACGATGCGGCAATGATGACATGGTATATCGGTATGGCAACGATGATGATTATCGGAGTTATTAAGTTAGTGTTTTCATTTTTTGGTAATTGGCTGAACCGAATTATTCCTCAGGCAGGACTACTTGGAAGTTTGGCAGGTATAGGTCTTGCATTAATAGGTATCATCCCGATGGTTGATATTTTCGGTTTGCCTGTCGTTGGTTTAATATCTCTTGGATTAGTTTTATATGGAGTAGTTGCCAAGTACCGTCTGCCTAAAAATTTTCCCGCAGTATTCGCTTCAGTAGCGCTCGGAACTATTGTTTACTATGTGTTTGCTCCGATGGGAGTTTTTGGAATTGCATACCAGGCCCCTAATATGGGCGGACTTTCATTTTCATTTCCTTTGCCTACATTAGATTTTGTTAAAGGTTTTTCTGAAGCACTAAGATATTTACCAATTGCATTTCCTTTTGCACTGCTTACAATTGTCGGCGGCATCAATGTAACCGAAAGTGCCCGCGCTGCCGGTGATGACTATAACACTCGCGACATACTTTTAACCGAAGCCTTCGCAACAATTATTGCCGGACTTTTTGGCGGTGTTGCGCAGACTACACCTTACATTGGTCAACCTGCTTATAAGTCAATGGGAAGCCGTGCAGGTTACACACTAATGACAGGACTGTTCATAGGTTTGGGCGGCGTGCTTGGATATGTTTCCTTTATTGTTGAATTGATACCACGACCTATACTCGCTCCTATCTTAATATTCGTTGCAATTGATATTATGTCGCAGGCATTTCATGCTTGCCCTCCGGAGCATGCACCCGCAGTTTCGCTTAGCTATATTCCTTCTGTTGCAAGACTTCTACAGATTAAAATGGGCGCAACAGCAAGCACTTTGATGATGGCATTTTCAAAACCAATAAGTACAATCCCTGAATCACTTGTTACAGTTGCACTCGGTAATGGATTTATTTTGACTGCAATGCTTTGGGGTGCATTCATTGCAAAACTGATTGATAAAAAAATTAGAACTTCGGCAATATATTTAGTAGTGCTGTCACTGCTTTCATATTTCGGAATAATTCACTCAGCACTTCCCGAGGGAAGCATGTATTTACCGTGGCAACTTCCGTGGCAGTTCCACGTTGTACCGTATCAGTTCAGTTTGGGATATTTGGTGCTTGCGGCATTGTTTATGATTCTTTCATTTTTCCCTGAAGGAAAAAATAGAGAAGGATTGACAAATTGATTTTAACCGCTCTTTGTATTTAGATGAATCACTTAACTGAAGACCTTAAGGATATAATTTCCTCGGTAACATCCGCGGGCGGGCGCTGCCTACTTGCGGGCGGTGGAGTTATTGACCATACCTTAGGTCTTAATATCAAGGACTGGGATATTGAGGTTTATAACCTTACATATCAGCAGTTGATAGATTGCCTTTCCAAGCATGGAACTCCTAATCTCGTAGGCAAATCTTTCGGCGTTGTGAAGTTGCGCAAAAATCATTTTGAATATGACTTCTCCATTCCCCGCAAGGATAACAGAATAGGGAAAGGGCACAAAGGATTCACTGTTGACCTGCTCCCTGACTTATCTCCAGCAGAGGCTTCAAAGCGAAGAGACATAACCATAAATTCCATGTATTTGGATTTGCAGACATTCGAAATAATTGACTGTCACGGCGGACTAAAGGATTTAGCAGAAGGTAGAATTAAAGCAACTGATGCGGAAACTTTTATTGAAGACCCGCTAAGAGTTCTTAGAATTATGCAGTTGCTTCCCCGCAAAGGAAAGTTTGTTGATGAGGGTACAATTGAATTATGCAGAAGTATGCTTGATGATTTTGATACTCTTCCGGGAGAAAGAATATTTGAGGAATTTAAAAAACTGTTGCTTCGTTCAGCTAATCCGTCTATGGGACTGAAGTTTTTAGCCGATTGTAATTGGATAGAGAAATTCCCGGAACTTGATGCGATGCGCGGATGTCCGCAGAATCCTGTTTATCATCCCGAGGGTGATGTTTGGGTTCACACGCTTATGGCTATTGACAACGCGGCGTTTCTTCTGCATCATATTCCGAAAAATTGGAAACTCGGATATATGTTCGGTGTGCTATGTCACGATATCGGAAAACCTGCAACAACAGACCCGGTTACCTTAACAGCAAACGGACATGATATAACAGGAAAAATTATTACTGAGAAGTTCATCAAGAAAATGTCAAGTCAGCACGCGCTGATAAAACAGGCAGAAGACATAGTGTTTACACATATGAGGCCGATGGCGCTATACAAGCATGGTTCGACCGACGGTGCTTGGAGAAGACTTCATAACATTGTTCCGCTTCAGGTGCTCGCGTATGTTACTCAAGCGGATGGTTCTGCGAGGACAGGTATGGACCTTGAAACTCCATTAGATGATGTTGTGATGACATTAGGTTACTCAAGAAGATTCGGCAAAGCGAGAATCGGCCCTGCGCTTTTAGGCAGGCACTTGATTGAGCGCGGTCACAAACCCGGAAAAGAATTTAAGTCAATTTTAGATAGGGCATTCCAGTATCAGTTGGATACGGGGTGTATGGATGTTGATGAATTGTATGAGGCGGGGACACAAGACCATGTTCAAGCCGAGTGATAATCATACTTTTTTTATTTGATTGAAGGTTGGTAAGTCGAATAAAATATCCTTAAGTTTGCAGTACTGCAGTATATTTTATAATCTAAAAATTCAAATGAAGTGGAGTTCAGAAACCACAATAAAAACGAGGCGCATCCGAAAAGCACATTGTTCGTTAGGTGGCACTGCTATCAGGCCTTGTTTGCACAGGTATTGTTCATCTTTATAAATTCAAGCGGACTGTATTGGACGGTGTCTATACTGCTTGGGAGGTACGAACTTACTAATGCATATTTTAG
>CAIWTC010000721.1 GCA_903915485.1 uncultured Ignavibacteriales bacterium
ATTTCGACAGGTGTTAATTCTTTACCTTCTAGATTAAAAAGAATATCCTTGGCGCGTTCAGTAACTGAGTTTGGTAACCCAGCCATTTTAGCGACTTGGATGCCGTAGCTATGGTCAGCTTTGCCGGGATTTACCTTATGCAGGAAGATTACTTTATCATCATATTCGCGGACATCTACTTTGTAGTTCTTGATTCTTGGAAACAGTTCAGCAAGTTCATTTAACTCGTGGTAATGTGTTGCAAAAATTGTTTTAGCTGCTGCATCAGGGTTTTCATGTAGGTATTCGGTAATTGACCAAGCAATGGAAATACCATCAAATGTGCTTGTTCCGCGGCCTATTTCGTCAAGGAGAATAAGACTTTTGTTTGTTGTATTATTCAGGATATTTGCAGCCTCCTGCATTTCAACAAGGAATGTGCTTTCACCTGAGGAAATGTTGTCGCTTGCTCCAACACGGGTAAAAATTCTATCAACAATGCCAATCTTTGCACTTTCGGCGGGGATGAACGAACCTATCTGCGCCAATAATACTAATAAACCAATTTGCCTCAAGTAGACAGATTTACCTGCCATATTCGGACCGGTTAGGATAAGTATTTGGTTATCGTGTGAGTTCAATATATAGTCGTTTGGCGTAAACTTTTGTCCCGGCGGTAGGATTTGCTCTACGACAGGGTGCCTTGCCCCAACTACTTCAATAGAATCACTCTCAGAAAGTTCTGGGCAGATGTAATTATACTTTTCTGCAGTTAGTGCTAGCGAAACTAATACATCTAACGCCGCAATTAGTCTTGCATTCTTTTGAACAACTTCTGCTTGAAGAGCAATCTCAAGACGGAGTTCATTGAACAGCTGCGATTCTAGTTCATAAATCTTTTCTTCAGCATGCAGAATCTTTTCTTCGTACTCTTTTAATTCAGGAGTGATATAGCGTTCGGAGTTGACTAATGTTTGTTTCCGGAGATATGTAGTTGGGATTTTATCTTTGTTGGCATTACTGATTTCAATATAATATCCAAATACTCTATTATAGTTGACTTTAAGTGTTGAAATTCCCGTTATCTCCCGTTCATTCTTCTGCATTCTGGCAATCCAGTCTTTGCCATTGATGGAGATATCTCTGAGTTCATCAAGTTCAGGGGAGAATCCCATTCGAATTACTCCGCCGTCTGTTAAGGAAAGGGGAGGGAAGTCACTTAAAACTAATGATATTCTCTCTGTCAAACTATCCAGTGATTCAAATTGCTCTAGAATTTGCATTAGTAGTTTTGAGGAGTAGGCAGATAGTTTCTCTTTTATTAATGGAAACTTTTTGCATGAAGTACTTAATGAGACGATATCTCTTGGGTTGGACCTTCCTGTACAAACCTTTGAAATAATTCTTTCTAGGTCCCCGATTTCCTTTAATATCTCATTCAATAAGTTACGAGAATCTTTTTTCTGATATAACTCTTTGACGGCATTTTGCCGCATTAATATTTGCTCTAGATTGATTAGCGGTGTAGACAACCATCTCTTTAACATTCTTGAGCCCATCGGGGTTTCAGTTCTATCCAAAATTGAAAGTAATGTTCCTTCTCTTGTTCCTTCCTGCATAGAGAACAATATTTCCAAGTTCCGTTTTGTGGAATTATCGAGAATCATATATTCGGAAGTATTAAACAGAGAAATCTTTTTCAGATGTGAGAGGTTAGTCTTTTGAGTTTCCTGTAGATAGTGAAGAATAGCGCCCGCAGCAATTACGCCGAGATTCAGTTTATCAATCCCGAATCCTTTAAGATTAACACTTTCAAATTGCCGTGTCAGCAAGTCATTGGCATAGTCTGTGGAAAATATCCAATCATCAATTTTTGATAGCCTCATATTCGGGAAAAGCTTAATCATTTTGCTTTCTAAACTTTCGCGGTCTTTTTTAGAGTATATCATTTCAGGTGGAGATATTTGCTCGAGGTGCTGAAATGCATGCTCTAGGGGGCATTCAAAAACAGAGAACTCACCGGTTGAGATATCGCAGAAAGATATTCCACAAACATCGCCTTGGGGGAAAATTGAAGCAAGGTAGTTGTTCCGCTTGTGGTCCAGAAGTTTATCCGAAAAAGCAACTCCGGGAGTAACAATTTCAATCACTTCCCGTTTTACTAATCCTTTTGCAAATTTAGGGTTTTCTACTTGTTCGCAAATGGCAACGCGGTAGCCTGCCCGAACTAATTTGGGGAGGTATGTGTCAAGGGAATGATGGGGGAATCCAGCCAATGGAACTTCTCCGGCGGCACCGTTTGCTCTTCTTGTTAGGGTTATACCTAAGACTTTAGATGCGGTTTTTGCATCATCTTCAAAAGTCTCATAAAAGTCACCTATACGGAAAAGAAGTATCGTATCCGGATAAGTAGCCTTGACTTGATAATATTGCGCCATTAATGGAGTTTGCATGACGCAAATTTACGAAAAATATTTATTTTGTCGTCATATGAAATACGCCATCCCACGATTTATCTGGCGGATTATTCAATAAATATTTGCATCTCTTCAAATAAGTCTGCGAAGGGCCGTCATTTGGATTAATAATCAGCGCTTTATTGAAATTAGCGATGGCTTTTTCAAACTCAATATTTTTATAATTATTAAGACCTACAATGTAACTTCCAATTGAATCGAGACTCTGCTGAGATAATTCGCTCTGATTGTATCCAAGAAGTTCATATACTTTTATGGGTTTTGTTCTTCCTTTAACAACTAAATAATCTAACTCACGGGTAAAAAAAGAGTCCTTCACCATTTCGTAGGTACTCTCACTTATCATTGTCACTGTCCCGTATTCTTTATTTGCGCCCTCTAGTCTGGATGCAAGGTTTACATTGTCTCCCATGCAAGTATAATCAAATCTTTGAGTACCTCCGACATTCCCTACAACCATATCGCCGCTATTGATTCCCATTCTTGCAACAATCATGGGTTGTCCTTCTTCTTTCCATTTCTTGCGAAGTTCAACCAGTCTATTCTGCATCTTCAATGCACTTGAGCAGGCGTGATAAGCATGGTCTTTTAAGGGTATTGGTGCGCCCCAGAAGGCCATAATAGCATCGCCGACATACTTGTCAAGAGTACCTTTGTTATCAAAAACAACTTTGGTCATCTCACTCAGATATTCATTCAAGAAAGTAATCAAATCTTCAGGTTCTTTGTTCTCTGAGAATGATGAAAATCCTGCAATATCACTGAAGAAGATGCTTAAATCTTGCCGTCTTCCGCCAAGTTGTAAACTGTCAGGATTGGCAATTAATTCATCAACAATAGTTGCATTAACATATTGACTAAACATACCTTTAATCATACCTTTTTGTTTGCGTTCGGTTATGAAACGATGAACAGTACTGCCTACATATCCGAAAATAACAGCTATATTGGCTCCAATAACCACAGTGAGATATGAATGTTCAAAGAATAAGTAAAATGATAGTTGCCTAAGTCCTAATAGAATTCCTCCGACTATTAAGATATTTAGTACCTCTAGTAAAAAACTATACTTGAATTTTATATCTTTAAGAGTTGATGAGATAAAAAAGATAAGAAATGTAAGTAGAATTATAATTAGAATGTCGGTCAGTGTTGATTCCTTATGAAGATAATCCTGCGCAATAATATTCTCTATAACATTAGCATGAACCTCAACTCCATTAATTAAACCGAATCCGGGAGAGGGGATTAAGTCTTTGTCCTCTGACACAGTCGACCCAATTAATACAATCTTGTCCTTGAATACTGATTTATCTATCAAATCCCATTCATTAATATCTACATCATCACCGTAACTAATTTCCTCTGAAGTCTTAAAACCCTGATCATCTAAAATCTGTGAAAAATTATAATACTTGAAAGTTCTGCTAGGGCCATAATAGTTGATAAGCATTGAAGTATTATTAAACTTCGGAATTAAATGGTTAGCAAGGACAAATGAATTAGCAGTTCTGTCTGCTACCGCTAAACTGTTTAACCTAAAGTATTTATTAAGTACTGAGAAAGAAAATGTTGGGATGTTTTTGGAGTCAGATGGGTCATTCACAAAAGGCATATAGCGTCTTACAACACCATCATCATCATTAGTTACTTGGACAATGCCTATGGAGCTGTCGGCTTTAAAAAAAATGTTAAAGAAATTATCAACTACTTTTATTTGTTGGTCGGTATTTGACTTAATTTCTACGCTGATGTCATTCCCCAGGTGTTTAGTCAGAGTATTGGTTTCTGACATATCGATTTTACCAGCGACCACAATGTTTTTATATGTTTTAATTTTGTTGTATAAATCAGCATCACCGTTTAAAGAATCCTTCATCCCCCTTGACATGACAATGTCTATCCCGATAGCTTTGGCGCCTGCTTTATTAAGATTATCAATGACTTTAGCATAAACACTTCTCGGCCAAGGCCAAGCATAAGGGATTTGCTTATATGTCCCATCATCTATTTCGACAATAACTACACCTGCAGTATCAGCAAACTTTACAGCTGTGGAATCAGCGGATTTTGCCATCTCTCTTTTTAGCTCGCGGTCTCTGAATCTTTCATCAATATGTTTTTGCTCTAATGATTTGATTGGACCGATAGTGAAGAATGTTTCTTGAGATATAATAATAGCCAGAAAAGATATTCCGACGCATATCATTAACTTTTCAAAGATGGCTCGGTGGTTTTTAATAAAATTCATAATAATTACTCTTTGCTATATAAAAGAAACCCCGCATGGATAGCGGGGTATGTTATGAAAACTTAAATTGCGATAAATCTTACCAACTGTAGCGAGTGCTTA
>CAIWTC010000722.1 GCA_903915485.1 uncultured Ignavibacteriales bacterium
GAAAATAACTGTAAAATAACATCATTGTAAAATCTTCCTGAGATGGATGGGTCACCATATCCTTTGACAATTAAATCACCTTTAAGAACAGTGCCGTCTATTTTACCTCGAGTGTATATCTGTGTCTTGAATTTATAATCTTTCCCAAGTACATTCAATGCACAGGCTGTAGTTATAAGTTTTAAGTTCGATGCAGGAATGAATAACTTATTTTCATTTCGCTTATAAAAATATTCGCCATTGGAAAGTGACTGAATAACCACACCCCAATTGGCAGATGAAAAATTTTGGTCCTCAAAAATATCATCCAACTGCTGCCAAAATTCATTTACGGAAGAGTAAGAATATTTTTGCAAAGAGTCAACCTTTGCCTCCTGTGAATGCGTTTTAGAAAAACAAACAGTGACTGTAATAATAAATAATAGCAGATTTATCTGCTTCATTTATTTTCCCTCAACTTATTAATTTCTATATCGCTTAAAGGTCTATAAGAACCAAAAGGCATATCTTTAACATTAAGTCCGGCGAATGAATCACGATGCAGTTCATTCACAAATATTCCAATGCTTTCAAACATTTTTTTCACAAAATGATTTCTGCCTTCAAGGGTTGAAACCTTCACATGAAATCCATCATTGCTTACGATATCAACATCAACAAATTTAGACCTTCTTCCTTCTAAGAGAACGCCTCTCTTTAGGCGGTCAGCATGGTCTTGTGATAGAGGACGGGAAAGTTTCGCTGTGTAATATCTCTTTTTACCGTATGACGGGTGAAGCAGTTGATTTGCAAGGTCACCGTCATTAGTTAATAACAATGCGCCCGTTGTATTAACATCTAATCTTCCTACCGGAAACAAGTTTTGTGAATTAGGGACAAGAAGCATTACTGTATCTCTTCCCTTCTCATCCTTAGTTGTTGTTACAAAACCTTTTGGTTTGTTCAACAAATAATAAACCTTTTTTTCAACTTTCTTTTTTTCTCCATCAACGGAGACCACATCCCGTTCATCATCAATTATAATCCCAAGTTCAATGACTGTTTTGCCATTAATTTCCACTCTGCCTTCTTGAATTAATTGTTCTGCTTTTCTTCGCGAGGAGACTCCTGCGCTTGAAAGGAACTTATTCAGTCTTATTTTCATTATTTTCCATTTCGTTAACTTCGTTTTCCATATTTTCCTCCACATCGCTCATAAGCAGTTTTCTCTTTTGCTCGAGAAAATCCTCATCCTGCATAATTTCTTCAATCTCTCTCGGTTTAGGCAAATCACTTACCTTATTCAATCCGAAATACATAAGAAACTCATCTGTCGTTACATATAACAACGGCCTTCCAATTGTTTCTGACCTGCCCGAAATGGCAATCAGATTCTTCTCTAACAGAGTGTTTAGTATATAATCAGAATTTACTCCGCGGATAGATTCAATTTCCGGCTTAGTAATAGGTTGCTTATATGCTATAATTGCTAGAGTCTCAAGCGCGGCCTGACTTAGTCTTCTTTTGCTTCTTTCAGATGATAGAAACCCAAGATATTTCGCATAATCCTGACGAGTAGCAAACAAAAATCCGTCTGCAATTCTTTGAATTAAGTATGGCCTGCCTGTCTCTGTTA
>CAIWTC010000723.1 GCA_903915485.1 uncultured Ignavibacteriales bacterium
AAACGAACATAAGATGTACGCCGAATTCACCGCCAATACTGAAATGCTCATCAAAATAATATTCTGTTCCGAATCCGGCTGATAAACCCCAAATTGACATATTGTTTACCATATCCGAATATGATTTATTTGTAGTACCATTATTTTTCTGTTCGCCTGAAATAATTGGCTTCATAATAGATCCTGTAAGATATGTTGCCGTTTTCTTACTTTCCGAGAGGAAATATTTTGCGCCAATAGAAAGATTGTAAATTGAGAGGGACATTTCGTCCTTACTGTTTACTGAAATTATCGACTGTGAACCGTAGTCATATGTATAATACTTCTCGGTAATATCTGTGCTTACAGACAAATAATCTAAGCTGAACTGCGGAATAAGGTTACCGCTCCTGTGCCCTATTGAAGCACCATTTAGGCCGATTCCAGGTTTCACAGAAAATGTCCATTGCGCATAAGCAGGAAATGCGACAAATGCGAGAACAAAAAGAATAAATAGCTTTTTCATTTTAGTACCTTTCGATGAATTGTTATAAGTATTATTTATGGTACAAATTTATTCTAAGCATCTTGGAAGGTTGTCACGGAAATGTAAAAGAGTAGTCAGAATGAATGTTCGGGGTCATTCCTTAATGTTCAAAGCTGGCAGTTTTAGTACAGGTTCTTGATTTTGCGAAATCTTTAAACGGAACGAACTTAAGTGTGGTATGTAAATGTTCCGAAATATTATCTAATTTGTTTTTGGAATTAATTTTAGAACAGTTAAATTTCATGAAACAAAACAGAAAATACTATGTTGACACTACAGACAAATGAACAAATATTTTTCGGCAAAAACGGTAAACCTAAAAGTGTTTTACTTGATTACAAAGTATATGCTGATATGATTGAGATGATCGAAGATGCTAAATGCATTAAAGTAATTCAAAAACGGGAAAAAGAATCCGTTATTACCGAGTCCGATTTCAAGAAGAAACTTAAATTATCCTAATGTATTCCTTAGAGATAAAGAAATCTGTTGAGAAAGATTTTAGGAAAATTCCAAAAAATCTACAACAGAAGATTTGGAAAAGTATTGAAAATTTAAGAACTGAACCAAGACCAAAGAACTGCAGGAAATTAGTGGGAACAGAATCAGATTACCGCATACGGATTGGCGATTACAGGGTCGTATACCGGATTTTAGATGAAAATAGAATTGTTATTATTTTTGCAGCTGAGCATAGGAAAGATATTTATAGATAAATATATAAAATTTCAATAAACAAAGAAACGAGTGCCAGTTATTATTAATTGGTGCTTTCTAAATTCACAGTTTATGATTTGTCCACCTCCATCCTGATAAACTTTTATCTCAAATCCGCCTTCGCTTTTTTTAACTTCAGTGATATTATGAAACATTTCAAATGGGGACGTTCTAAAAATATTTTTCCTGGTAACCGCATATTTTTCTTCATGAATTATTTTTAAAAGATTAAATGCTTCGTCATAAGTGACAGTAGAATCAATTTCAATATGTATGGTGTCAGGGGGTAAAATAATTCTCCACTTGTTGTCATTGTATTTATTAATTACTTCAAATTGAAGTGAATCAGATGTTTTAGTACTGTCTTTCCAATACTTATTCGCCAATATTATCGTTTTATATGAAACAGTATGTCCTTCCGTTATTTTTTCCTTAGTATGCACCGTAATAACAGATGGAATAACTCCCCCTGGTTCTTCAATAACACCAACACAGATACTCTTAAATTCCTCATCACAGGTTTTCCTGGCAGTTTTAATAACCTCGTTGATTTCATTTTTTGTAAATATTCTATGAGTCAGGTTTTGAACGATCAAGTTATCTTGGGAATATAATTCGCATGATACGAGGCAAATCAAGGCTAAGGAAAAAATTAAATGAAATACTTTCATTGTTTTTTCAATATATGTATTAAAATGGGAAAATGAGTTATTCCAACATTTTTGATTAATGGAAATTTCATTACTCATAAAATACGTAAATGGGCAACCAATATCAATTAATTTGATAATCCAAAAAGTGACGATTTTAAATCATAGCATAAACAATTTAGAATTAATTAGTAAATAAATTATATTAGCAATTATGAAACACACAAAATTATATTTAGTACTGGCTCTTTTTGTTTTAACTGTTGTGTCCATTTACGGACAGGACAGCATTAAAACTATTAAATGTCCAAAAATACTTGGAATCGCGCATGTAGGATATTTCTCATCTGATTTCAACAAGGCAAAGGATTTCTACGGTAATTATTTGGGATTGACTCCGGCGACTTCGCGTAAAAATAAAGATGGCGTTGAAGATATGATTAAATATAAAGTCGGGAATATGCAATCAATAGAAATATTTACTGAAAAGAAACCTGATGCACCACGCTTTTATCACTTTGCTGTTTTGGTTGAAAATTCAGAAGAAATGCGTCAATATCTGGCTTCAAAGGGAGTAAAAGTTCCTCAAAATCCAATTGTTAATTACGCCAATTATTTCGCCTATGATTTTAATAATTGTATTTGTGAAATGATTGATATAAGGAAATATAAAGATTCATTGAAGAATTCGATAAATGGAATTAGCCGGCATATAAGTGAAGTAGGGTTTATAGTTCCTGATATGGCAAAAGCAATTAAGTTTTATTGTGAACTTCTTGGCTTTAATGCAGTCAGTTCGACTAAAGGAGAAAAGAACTATACTTCTTTGAAACTGCAAGTAGGCGATTCATCGGATTTTATTGAATTAACTGAATATGAAAATAAACCGGAAAAAGCAGATGAAAGTTATTCTAATTATTTCACATTGAAAGTTGAATCTATAGAAAACGCTGAAAAGAAATTGAAAGAAAATAAATTAGCTGATGGCAGTGTCGTTGAACTTAAAAAACTAACAGCGAACGGAGATGCAGATTTAATGCTGCATGATTCTGATGGTATTCGGATAAATTTGACTGAAAAATAGTCTTTAATTAGTTGGCATCATTTTTTAAATCCGAACCATTTTTCACGCAAAGGCGTAAGAGAGCGCAGAGTGTAAAATGATTT
>CAIWTC010000724.1 GCA_903915485.1 uncultured Ignavibacteriales bacterium
GAACACCTGTTTGAAGAGGTTCTACTATTCGCGTTCTTTCAAGCGGGCTTGGCGGTTCTGCATGAATGCTTCTCGTTGAAGAATAATCCAATTCACCTTTGCCGTCAATCGGATTACCGAGTCCATCTATAACCCTGCCGAGCAGACCTTCGCCTACTCCTATTCTAAAATTCTTTCCATCAGCTTTTATCTCGCACATCTGCGAAATTTTTTCAACTTCTCCAAGTGCAACAGATAGTACTTTTCCTTCTTTGAATCCAACTACTTCTGTTTTGCAAACTTCTCTTCCATTTCGGTCAGTAATAGTGCAAACATCTCCGAGAGAAACATTAGGACCCATCGAGACAATAACCATTCCGATAACATCCGTAACCTTGCCGTTAACTTTTATCTGGTCAACTTTGTCCAGCACACCAAGGAAGCGCTTCGAATACGAATCAATTAATTCAGTATTAACCATTTTTTGAAAAGACATTTTCTAACTGTGAACTAATAACATCAAGTTGACTTTGTATTCTTGCATCAACATTTCCGATTTCGGTTTCAATAACGCAGCCACCGACTTCAATTCTATCAGTGATTTCAAATTTTACTTTGTCGAAATTTCTTTCTATCATCATAGCTTTGCCCGAAGCATTTATCAATGCATAATCTTCCGGATTCATCTTAATAAGAATTTGATTTGCGCCCATCACTTTTTTAATAGCCTCATTTATAGAAGCTTCAATAATCGACTTGTTGCCTATTTCATCTTTAACTATTTTTTCTGCTACCTGAATTGCAAGCTTGATAACAAGCGCATCGAACACAGACTCGTACTCTGTTAATTTGGTTTCGAATGCTTCCAGAATACGATAAAACTCTTCGCTTTTTTTAAGCGAGGCAACTTCAAAATCTGCCTCTAATTCTTTTTTAGCAGCTAAATAACCATCATCAAATCCCGACTGATATTTCCGCTGTATCTCATGCTCACGCACACTGTGTTCTTCGGCAGCCCGGATTGACATCATTTGAATATCGTTTTCAGGCGCACTAATCGTCCTTGAAATCTTCGCATGACTTCTCATGAAGATAGTATTAGACATAAACTTCCTCTGAGCCACCACGAATATTAAGCGTTATTTCTTCCTGCTCTTCTAATCTTTTTATAATATCTACTATTCTTGCCTGTGCGGCTTCAACTTCTTTCAACTTGATAGGTCCCATAAACTGTAGTTCTTCCTTCAAAAGTTCAGCAGCTCTTTCGGACATATTTGAAAATATTTTTTCTTTCAGTTTTTCTTCGGCAATCTTAAGCGCCAATGCTAAATCGCGTCTGTCAACTTCTTTCATTATTCTTTGAATATCTTTATTCTGTATGTGAATAATATCATCAAACAAAAACATCAACCTTTTAATCTCAAGCGACACATCAGGGTCAAGTTGTTCTATCTGCGACAGGATATCTTTGCTTACGCTTACACTAGTCCTGTTCAATATCGTCGCCAAACTTTTTGTCCCGCCAATTTTACTCATAGATTGGTTAATGGAAAAACCAGCTAGCTCATCCACTACTTTTTCAATCTGTTTAAGTGTCTGCGGAGATATCTTACCTAAAGTGGCTATTCTGTATGCAACTTCCGCCCTTAAGTCATCCGGCAATTCCTTTAAAGCATTCGCAGTCTGTTCAGGGTTAAGGTGTGATAATATCAGCGCAATTGTTTGAGGATGTTCTTTATTTAGAAAACTAACCAACTGTGAAGAATCTGCTTTCTTAAGGACATCAAACCCTTTCAGAGTTGTTAGATTTTTTACTTTCTCAATAATTTCCGAAGCCTTAGGCATACCAAAAGATTTTTCCAAAACTCGCTGAGCATATTCTAATCCGCCTTCAAGCATATACTCTCTTGCTATTATCAAATTGTGATAATCGTTCATCACATATTCAACAACATTAGAAGGGATGTTCTTTACTTTTGAAATTTCGGCTGAAATCATTTCCACATCCATCGGGTCCATATACTTTAAGACCTGCGATGCGGTATCCACATCCATTGCAATCATCAGAAGTGCAGCTTTTTGAAGCCCGTTTACATCTTTAGCGGTTATATCTTTTTTACTGTTCTTAAAACTACTCATACTCATCCTCGCGCAGCCAAAGGTTAATTAGCTTTGCTGCCTCAACAGGATTCTTTTGTACATAATTCACAATTTTATCTTGCCTTGCTTTTTTCTGCAATGCTTCGTTACTTATTTCATCATCCAAGTCGCCAATTTCTATCAATGGTCGTTTTGGTTTTGGTGGTAGCATTCCCCCTCCATCATGTCCGCCATTATGAATAGCTCCGACTCCCGGTGCGGCAAATGCAGCATCAAACTCGTCGTTGTCTTTATAGTTTACTGTACCAATTACAATTTTTTCATTCTTCAATCTCTTGAGTAAGCTTCTTAATATCAACATTGCCGCCGCTATGCCGACTATCGCAATTACTAAGTTGGAAATTTGCTCAAATTTAATTGATGAACTTGGGGTTACCATTTCATTACTTGTTTGCGTTTCAAATGGCATGCTTACAACCGAAACCAAATCATTTCTTGTTGGATTTATTCCGACAGACTGACTGATTATCTGCTCAAGTTTTTTAAGTTGTTCTTCTGAACGGGGCTCTGTTACTATTTTAGTTTCGTTCCCTGTCTTTACTTCTTTTGAAACATTGTTAATTACTGCAGCCAAAGTTATTCTTTTAATATTGCCGGCACCCTCAACAACTTTTTCAATTGTCTTACTAACCTCATAATTTGTAGTAGAGTTAACTGTGGTTACAACATTAGAATCGCTGACTGATTTTCCGCCGCTTTCAGATTTTACCATCTGTTCGCTTATTGCCACCTGAGTTTCAGGGTCATACAACTCCATAGTTTTTTCAACTTGATTGAAGTCGATATCTGCATTAATTTTTACAACTGAGTTTCCGTATCCAATGACATTATCTAATATACTTTGTGCCTTGCCTGAGAGGTATGTCTCTACAGCGCTTTTAATTTCATATTGCTTTCCCGTAAACCCACCGGTACCTCCATCACTTACTGATGAAAGCAAAGTTCCTTTAGTATCAACGATTGTTACTTTGTCCGGTTTAAGTCCTTCAACGCTGCTTGCAACTAAATGAGAGATAGCAGAAATACTGCCCTTGCTTAAATCTGCATTGCCGCTAAGTTTCAATACCACTGATGCGGTAGGATCTTTTTGTTCATCTTTAAAAACTGAACGCGCCGGCAATACGATATGAACTCTTGCGCCTTCAATACCTGCCTGCTGAATAATGGTTCGTGAAATTTCGCCCTCAAGTGCTCTTTTGAAATTCAACTTCTGAAGAAAGTCCGACATTCCCATTGTGTTCTTGTCAAAAATTTCGTATCCGATAATTCCGGTACTGGGAACACCTTTGCCTGCTAAGGCTAATCTTGCTTCATATACTTTATCCTTAGGCACTTTGATAGTCTGATCGTTATCATCAACTTTATAAACTATCTTCTGAGCATTAAGGTA
>CAIWTC010000725.1 GCA_903915485.1 uncultured Ignavibacteriales bacterium
ATTGTTTTTGTTAACTTATCTTTGTCTGCAAGATTGCTTAAGTATTTAGCCAATGGTTTAGCTACCTCATAATCACCCATTGAGTCATATCCGGCATCAGGTCCAAGCTTACGGAACATTTTGGCATTATTGTTTCTTAGTGCACCCATGTGCAACTGCTGAACCCATCCTCTTTCTGCATTCATAATTCCAAATTCATGCAACGCTGCTGACTTGAATTT
Organism: uncultured Ignavibacteriales bacterium; assembly: GCA_903915485.1. GTDB lineage: Bacteria > Bacteroidota > Ignavibacteria > Ignavibacteriales > Ignavibacteriaceae > CAIYTF01. Next base: position 222 of record CAIWTC010000725.1, read on the forward strand.
TTCAATTTCCAGTGCAGTAAAAGTGCCTTTCGCAAGGACTGTAGTAAAAATATTTTCAATTTCATCTGAAGTATAAGCCGTAGACCAAGCAGTATCTATACCATGATCTGACAGACGGCAGCCGTTTTCGTGGAAATAATCGTGGCGTAATTTTATAGCCTCAATAAATTGTGCAAATGTTTTAATTTCAAATGAGGTAAGCTCCTGAAGTTTTGCAAACCATGGATAAAACACTGCAGGATTATCAATCGCCATCGCTTTATCAGGACGGAATGTCGGGAGTACTTTAATTTCAAATCCGCTTTCTTTAATAGCTTTATGATGTTCCAAATTATCAACCGGGTCATCAGTTGAGCAGACTGCCTCAACATTAAATTGACGCATCAGTCCTCGAGCACTGAAGTTATCCTGCACTAATAATTCATTACACTCATCCCATATACTCTTTGCAGTATCACCGTTTAATAATCTGTCAGTTATCCCAAATGGTTTTTTTAATTCCATATGAGTCCAATGATACAAAGGATTTCTTAAGGTAACAGGAACAGTTTTTGCCCATTCATAAAACTTCTCCCAATCGCTTTTCTCTTTCCCTGTGATATAGTCTTCATTAACACCGTTTGCACGCATTGCTCTCCACTTATAATGGTCGCCATTTAGCCAAATTTGTGTCAAATTCTCAAATTTTCTATTATTGGCAACTTCATCAACCACCAAATGACAATGATAGTCGATTATTGGAAGTTTGCACGCATAATCGTGATAAAGCTTTTGAGCCTGTTCGGTCTCTAATAAAAAATTCTCATTGATAAAGGATTTAGCCATGATTTTCTCGGTTTTAGTTAATAATACAATTAATTAAGTTCATTATGCTATTGAAACGACAGTCCTTGCTGTCAACTGCCTGAAATAAATTCGAAAGTCTATTAAGTTATTGGAATTGAGTTATCCATCGGAATTTTGAAAATCGAATACTCAAATTTACAACTTCTTTTCATAAAGTGCTAAATACTTTTTAGTAGATATGGTGCATCCGTGAGATTAGTAATGCCGGAGAATAGAGTTCTGAGGTAAATACAGTCATATAATTTTCGCTTGAACTTATTGGAAGTTAAATTCATGATGTTTACTCACTAAATATGCCGACGGTTTCTTTGTTACCCCATCTCAAAAATGAGTAAAGTTATATTTGCTATATCAGTTAAAAGTAGTTAATTTTATTAAATCAGATTTTTCAATTTCAATTAAATATTAAGATAATATAAACTAATGCTGCTCTCACAAATTAAAGCACTTTCAAAAGAAGAAGCAGAGGATCAACTCAAAGAAACCTTTGCCCACTTGACCGAAGGAAGGTATAGAATTGCTTTATCCAGTGCGCTCCGCCTTTTCGATTCATTTCCAAATGATTTCCGTATTGCTATCTGCTTAGCTTGGGCATATCTTGAAAATGGTGATGCAAATCTTGCAATGGAATATGCAGATATAGCAGTAAGTGTTGGAAAATCCATTCCTCAAACAAGACTTTACCGCGGATTTATTTTGATGCGCATAGGCGTTTTTGAAGGTGCCATAAATGACTTGGATACTGTAATTATCAGTAAGTCTGAACCTCTCTCGTGGGCACATCACTTAAAAGCAAAAGCACTTGCAGGACTTAAGAAATATCAAATAGCGCTTGAAGAATTTGAGTATGCAATTAAAACTGACAAAAATCAAAGTAAATCCCTTTTGAGGCTAAGAAACTGGTACAGAAATGCAGCTGGCGTGCAGGACATATCTATTTCAAAAGTTCGCTCAAAAGAACGCTCACTAATAGATGATGCAGAAGATGCTTATAAGGTAAAAGAATTTTGGTACTCTCTTTGGGCAATTAAACTTATTCTTGCAGGTGGGTTTAGTCCTGAAGATAAAAAACGAGCATACTTACTTGAGATTGAAACATTATTTGCCCTATTTCAGACGAAGCCGGCCGCTGATAAAGCAAAATTCCTATTTGATTCGCTAAAAGATGATCCCCGGTTTCAGCATATATACAACAAACTTATCAATACTGAGAAAAAGAAAAACGACGATATATCTCTTTCTGAATTGGAAGAGAAACTTTCGCAAAATGAACCTGCATATAAACCTGTCGACCAAGTTTCTAAACCTGCAAGCTCAGTTAAACACTCAATTTATCAGTCTCTTGATTCTCAACTAGATGATGAATCTAGCACCGCAAAAGAAAACAGCTTTGCCCAACCACCGGTTCCCAACAACAAAGTTATTACTCTTTCAAAAAGAACCGATTTTCAAAGATTTGAGCATCCGGAATTTATTGGCTTTTTTGCACGAATGCTGGATTTGAATTCTAAGGAAGAAGACAATGAAAAGGCTTTTGTAATTCAGTATCCCGAAACAACCACAACATATATCGGTGTTGAGGCAATTATTTCGAACCCATATCATCAAATGAAGGAAGAAACTTTTCATGGCCAGGTAGTTTGGATTCTTAATAACAATGAACTTGGCAGACATGATTTTGAAATTCCTTCAGACCGCACCTGGAAGCATATTGTTTTTTCCCAAACTTGGGGAACAGATAATCCCGGTTATTGGAAGAGAGGTCAAGGATGTGTTGAAATTTATATGAAGGGGAAAAAAGTTTGTGAACGATGGTTTCTGATTGGATACTCCGCTATTCCCAATACTGAAGAAATTGACATTGATTCAATTGAGAAAGAGCTAGCAAAACACGGAATTCAAAGGCAGCAATCTCAAGGAACGGAGTTGTCAAGTGAGGATCCTTCAAGCGTAAAGTCTTTGCTTGAGGAATTAGATAAGTTAACAGGCTTGGGTTCAGTTAAACAGTCCATGAAGGACTTCGTCAACTATTTGGAATTTATTAAAGAGCGAAAAAAACAAGGTCTAAAGACACAGGAAAATTTAACTTTCAATTGTG
>CAIWTC010000726.1 GCA_903915485.1 uncultured Ignavibacteriales bacterium
TGAGATGAGAAAGTGCGAAAATACTTCGAAAACAATGCAAAAACAAAACATTTCGCTTTCGCTGACGAAGTCGGCAAGCGCTTCGGCGAGATGACAATAGCGGGACAAATGAAGTTGAAAAATGTGTTTCTACTGTGACAAAAGTGGTGCTGAAGGTAGGACAAAACTGAGCAACGGTAAGAATTAGCGGTAAAATGGTTTAAAATGAAAAGTGCGAAAACGGTTAATTTTCGCACTTTTGGAGCCAGCAATAAGACTCGAACTTACGACCTGCTGATTACAAATCAGCTGCTCTACCAACTGAGCTATGCTGGCAATTTTTCAATACATTTTTATTCGCCAATTTGCTTTGAGCTGTATGACCTTCCCGATGGCTATCGAGATGCTCTACCAACTGAGCTATGCTGGCGCTTTTATGTTTTGCTAATTCTTTCATTCGCCTTCTTTTGGAGAGCTAATTTGAAATTAGATTCCTAAAATAACTAAATTATATTTATTTTCAAATAGTGTTTTAATAATTTGTGAAAAAATATGAAATTAGCTACTCTTTGTTATGTAATTGATGAGAATCAAAATAAAACTCTTATGCTGCATCGTGTTAAAAAGGAAAATGATATGCATGAGGGGAAGTGGAATGGTCTTGGTGGTAAGTTTGAGGCGGGGGAGTCTCCTGAAGATTGTGTTATCCGTGAGATAAAAGAGGAATCAGGTCTTGATATCCACAATCCTATTCTCAAAGGTTTTATTACTTTCCCTGCATTCGACGGATTTGATGATTGGTATGTGTTCGTTTATAAAGTTACTGAGTATTCAGGTGAACTTATAGAATCCAATGAGGGTAACTTGGAGTGGATTGATTCTGATAAACTATTAGATTTGCCTCTTTGGGATGGCGACAAAATATTCATCCCGTGGATATTTCAGGAAAAAATTTTCAGCGCCAAGTTTATTTATAAAGATGGGAAATTGGTTTCTCACGATATCTGTTTTTATTAAGATTCACAAGGAAATGTAAAATGAAAAATTTAGTAATGATTTTGTTTTGTGCGTTTCTTATTACTGTTTCTGCACAGCAAAGACGGGCAATCAGAAACGGTGATGTATCTGTCCTTAGCAATACCGTGATTGTGAAAATGAAATCTCAGTTTTCAAAGAGCGGGGCTTCTATCAATCTTCCCAATAATATATCTCCCAAACTAAAAAGCTTTGGGACTCTTAGCATCAATCAAATATTTACTTCTGCCAAAACATCCGGTAGCGGACTTGATAATATTTATAGTATTGAATACACAAATGACATTAGTCCATACATTGCTGCAGGTAAGCTATCTGAATTAAGTAATGTTGAATGGGCAGAACCTCGTTTTCTTTATTCAACAGAAATAATCCCAAATGATTTATATTATTCAGCACAAACTAACCTGACTCAAATTAAAGCAGATGCTGGGTGGAATGTGACAACCGGAGATACTAATGTTATAATTGGTATTGATGACACGGGGTTTCAATGGAATCATCCTGATTTGTTCCCAAATGTTTGGCATAACTGGAAAGAGATCCCCGGTAACGGTATAGATGATGATGGCAATGGATATGTTGATGATTATGTTGGTTGGGATTTTGGCGGCAGTAATGGTGTTGCAGATAGCAATCCCATTGAGGATAATCCTGACCATGGCTCGCATGTCGCGGGAATTGCTTCTGCAGCGACGAATAATAGTATTGGTGTGGCCGGAGTAGGATTCAACACGCACATCATGGCGATTAAAACTGCACGCAATGATGTTCGCAGCAGCACAGGTCAGGCGTTGATAGCGTATGGTTATGAAGGAATTATTTATGGTGTTAATAATGGATGCAAAGTTATTAACTGCAGTTGGGGCGGGTCGGGGTATTCAATCTTTGGTCAGCAAGTTATTGATTATGCAGTTGCGCACGGTGTTTTAGTTGTGTGTGCTGCAGGAAATTCAAACACTGAGGCTGAGTTTTTCCCTGCAGGTTACAAAGGCGTTTTATGCGTTGCGGCAGTTAACGGCAGTGATGTCCGTTCTTCATATTCAAATTATGGTTACAGGGTTGATGTTGCTGCGCCCGGAGATAATATTAACAGTACATGGATGACTGATGCATATACTACTATGAGCGGAACTTCGATGGCTTCGCCCACAGTTTCAGGACTAGCAGGATTAGTCGTTGCACGGTTTCCAAATTATTCTGCATTGCAGATTGCTGAACAGATTAGAGTTACTGCCGATAATATTAATTCACTTAACTCAAGTTATGTTGATAAACTTGGGAAGGGAAGAATTAATGTTTACAATGCTCTTACAAACACAGGCGGGCAATCAATTCGATTATCCTCTTCGGTTTTCAGTGATGCCGATTATGGCAATGGTGATGGAATATTTCAAAAGGGAGAAACCATATCTCTAAAAGTTAGATTCAAGAATATCCTTAATCCGATAAGTAGTGCAAGTGTATCTTTAGTTTCGCTTGATACGAGTGCGGTGATTGTAAATAGCCTGTATACTGCGAGTTCACTGAAGACCGGCGACAGTTGCGAAAATTTTTCTGCACCGTTCCAAATAAATGTTTCTAAGTATGCTCCGTTGAATCAAGTTATAAAACTCTTGCTTAGATACACGCTTGATTCGTATTCGGATTATCAGTCAGTTTCATTTATAGTTAACCCTTCATACGCGACTCAATCGGGAAACGATGTAGCGCTTACAATTACCAGCAAGGGTACGATTGGTTACAACGATTATCCTACTGATAAACAAGGCGCAGGATTCATCTATCAAAACGGTACTAATATGCTGTTTGAGGGTGCGCTGATGATGGGAACTTCTGCCACAAAAATTTCCGATGCAGCTAGAAATGCTAGTCAAGGCTCTGCTCAGGACGCAAGGTTTACCTCGCTGATTCCATTTACTATAAAAGTTCCGGGGGCGGTTGCAGATTATCAGGGTTATGCAAAATTTTCAGATGATGCAGCAGGAACAAATAAATTAAATATCACGACTGAACTTAATTCATATTCATATAATTCTGCCGGTGATATGGGTTATATTATTCTCCACTATAAATTTAAAAACACAGGTGCGATAGCAATTACAAATTATTATGCGGGTCTATTCACTGATTGGGATATGGTGGATGGGAGCGGAGCTAATGATATCGCAGAGTACGATACTATTGGGGCTCTTGGGCATATTTATCATCCGGTCTCAACAGAAATGCCTACACACGCGGCAATTGCCGAGGTTAGTTCTGCGAAGCAAGGATTTTGGGCGATTATGAATGATGGTACCGATGGCGGATTTCAGATCTATGACGGTTTCAGTGATGCTGAGAAGTGGCAGGCTCTCTCAAGCGGAATAGGCAAGCCCAGAGCGGGTACAAGTGATATATCATGCGTTACTTCATCAGGCCCATACACAATAGAAGCGGGTCAAAGTATTGATGTAGCATTCGCATTGACAGCGGGAGCATCGATTGAAGAATTACGAAACTCAATAGCATCGGCGAGAAGTAAATTTAATTCTATAGTTTCAGATGTAAATTCACATGATAATGCTGTTATTAATAAACAGTTTGTGCTTGAGCAAAATTATCCGAATCCATTCAACCCAAGTACAGTGATTAAGTTTTCGTTACCGGTGAAATGTCAGGTTCGGCTTGATGTATTCAATAGTCTTGGAGAAACTGTAAAGAGTATCGATAGCAGAGTCTTTAATTCAGGTAACAATGAAA
>CAIWTC010000727.1 GCA_903915485.1 uncultured Ignavibacteriales bacterium
AGCACTGGGAAAGCAGCAGCAAAAATGATATCGTTCTCAATTGCAAAAAGAGGATAAACTTCAAATCCGGAAGAGTTCTTGAATGCAGAAATCATATCCGGAGAAGAGAATATATTTGAAAACTCAGAAGCTTTTAGGAAAGCTTCCCATTTTTCAACCGCCACAACATCTGATATTTGCATATTAATTATTAATGTTGTGTAAAATATTTTGAATGATGTTTTTATTTTGAGAATATCCGTTTCTCTCAAAAAACTTCATGGCATTCTCTGCAAGTTTACTTCTATCAGTCTTATAAAAAATTTTAATTGCTGAAACCATATCACCTAAATCATTTGGCTCATAAAAGACTGCTTCATCATCCTTGACATATTTTGTTAAAATGTTCAATTTGGGGAGAATGACGGGTACTCCCATTTTTATATACTCAAGCATCTTATGCGAAAGCATGAAATTATCAGTAACAAAAGTTTTTCTGTTTGGAATCAATGCACCTGAAGCACCCTCAACCCAATCCGGAATTTCTTCAATGGGAATGAATGATGGATTAAGTGAAACATAATTCTCTAGTTTTAATTCTTTCACTAATAACAATAGTTCGTCGCTGAACTCACCCGAACCGATTATATCAAATCTTACAGAAGGAATTTCCTCCTTCACTTTATAAATTGCCCTAATAGCAAGGTCTAATCCGAGTCTATGACTAATTGTCCCATGATAGACAAGTCTAAAAACATCAGGATTGTTATTTGGACCAATCCATCTGAAGACGTTTATAAGAGGCATATTCATGAAGACGTCTATTTTGGATGACCGAACTCCATTACTGCTTAAATATTCTTTTTGATTACTGTCAGCACAGAATATGTAATCAGCTAACCACCCGCACCAGCACTGGATATTTAACATCAATTTATACCCGGAGCCATGAGGGACCAACTCCGCATCATTGGTTTTACTGAACCATACCGCAGGAGTTACATCTCTGATATCCCAAATAACTTTTTTGCCGAACAATTTTGCAATGACCGAAATAAACATCAGGTAATCAGGCATGTTGCAAATGTGGACGAAGGCGATTTTTCTTGAAAATATTACTTTAAGCAGCCATACGGATGCCTGAAGCATAAACACACAATGTGAAAGTAAAAAACTGAGCATTGAATCCCCTTGATATTTTTTTATACCAAAGGATACTTGTTCAGAATCCGAAGGGGTGGAACTATCTTCTCTTGTAGAAAAGACTACGGTCTTTAAGCCAAGTTCATGGTATACATCGCGAGCGGCTTTACTTCTCCCATCAGAGGACCATTCGTAATATAATATTATAGCAACAGTATCATTTTTCATTTCTATTATATCGCTTTTCTATTTGCTCCATCGTTAGAACTTCAAGCTCTCCTTTATCTCTTTTTTCGGATATATAATCCAGTAAAGGAAAAAAGTAACTCAGCATGTTTTCTTTATCAATTGAGGGGTGAAACCACAAATGACAAATTGCTTTCTTTTCGATGGCTTTATCAACATATTTTTTTAACTTCCAAACCATGTATTTGCTTCCAAATTCTTTTTCATCTATCTCGAGCGATAATGAATCAAGATCGG
>CAIWTC010000728.1 GCA_903915485.1 uncultured Ignavibacteriales bacterium
AAATTTTACTGCGTTTGAGACTAAATTTCTAAAAACAGTTGATATCATTTTTTCATCTGCGTAAATACTTTGATTTTCAGAAACTTCATTTTGAATTTTAATATTTTTCTGTAAAGCTGTTTGATTTAATGAAGACACTGATTGAGATACAAGTTCACTTAAATTTATTTCCATTGGATTAAATGCAATTACGCCTCTTTGGACCATTGCCCATTCAAGAAGATTGCTTAATAGTTGAGACATATTATTTGCAGATTCATTAAGTAGTTTTGCTGAGTGAATAAACTCGTCTAATGTAAATTTATGACTCGCATTAGCCATTAATTCCGTTAAATTCACCAGTCCATGTAATGGGCTTTTCAAATCATGCGCAATAATTGAGAAGAACTTATCTTTCTCGGAATTAACTTTAACTAACTCCTCATTTTTCAATCTAATGTTATTTTCAGCTTCAATGCGTTCGAGCTCGCCTGAAAGTTTAATAGAAACTAATTTCAAAATAATTTCTGAAAGGCGCCTGTTATTTAACGGTTTGCGTCCGATGGCAGCAATAAGGCCAATAGGTTTATTGGAATTGTCCCATAAAGTCGCACCGATATAACTCTCGGCCAACATTTCCTGCAGGACAATGTCTTTTGGGAATATGTGTCTAACGCCTTGAGGGAAACAACATATATTATTCCCAACCACATCACCGCAAGGAGTATCTTGAAGTGTATACTCAACATTGTCTTCGAAATTCCCATCAAAATAAATTGCTAAAGTTTTTGCTGAAAGTTTATCCCCAAGCAATTCATCTATACAAATATAATCCATATCAAGAGTAACTGCGAGATAGTGAGCCACAGCTTCAAAAAAATTCTCTCTGTTCTCCAGGTAATTATGTTTCAGCAAGAACAGCTGAGTTTCTTCAATTTTTTTTCGTTCGGTAATATCAAGAAGTGAGGCAAGGAAATGATTAACGCTTCCATCTTTATTTCGCTGACAGACTACACTGAGTGTAGTATAAACAACTAAACCATCTTTACGAATAAATCTTTTATCCAATTCATAAGTATCTCTTTTCCCTGCAATAACCTCGTTAAAAAGTTCCAGATCAGAAGTAATATCATCAGGATGAGTCAGGTCGGCCCAGTTCATTTTCGATAACTCATTCTTATTATATCCGAGCATTTGGCAAAGGCAATCATTAACTTCTATCCAACCTTTATCCGGAGAAGTAATGCATATACCAAGAGAACTCATTTCAAAATATCCACGAAATTCTTCCCTGCTTCTCTTAAGTTCTTCCTCAGTTATATTGTGCTGAGCTAAATCTTCAGCGTGCAGAAACTTTAATTTATCTTGCTCTATTCTTAACTCTGCTAATTCCTGCAAAAGTTCATCGTATGTTCGGTTATTCTTTTCCATAATATATTTAAGACCTATTTAATAATTTCTATAAAGTTTAGACAGGACATTATTTCAATTATTGCACGAACAATGTTGTTACAGTCAATCGTATTCTTAACTAATTTTCATCAAACGATATACGAAACATTGCTAAATAATTTAACTAGCCAATATTTATGAATTAGCAATAACAAATCAGTTTTCTATTTGTCATCTTAACTAATAAAAAGTACTAACAATATTTTAAGGTCTCTTAACAACACCTGGCTTGCAACAGAAGCACTGCACCTGTAAGCCGGAGAATCTTCATGCGGTTAATTTCTAATCGCCTGACATTGATATAATTGAATTAAATATATGCTATCCCAAGCATATATTACTCCAACGGTGATATATTAATATCCTGATAATTTAATTGATTTCCAAATGAATATAATCGAGCAACAAATCTTCTGTAGTATATATGCGTTTCACCTCCCCGTTTTGCTTCGCGCGTCATTTCACACCACATAATTTTGCTTTTTA
>CAIWTC010000729.1 GCA_903915485.1 uncultured Ignavibacteriales bacterium
AGCCATTCCTTCTTAAGAGCGATTGAGTCAAAAAGACTTTTTGAGTAGCCATACATATTGAGCGGACGAAGCGCTTGACAGTTTTCATCATTATCATCAAAACCCCTGCTGCCGTCGCCATAGGTTGCCGCAGAGGATGCATAGATGAACCGGATGTCCTTATTAATGGCATATCGAGCTAATTTCTTTGTATATTCGTAATTGTTGGACATCAAGTGGTCGCAATCTTTTTCAGTTGTTGCTGAGTTTGCTCCCATGTGAATGATGGCATCTATTTTATAAGATAACTTATCGTTTTCAATTTTTTCTAAAAACAAATGTTTATTAATATAGTCCTGATAATCCAGCGCTACCAAATTCTTCCATTTTTCATCTTTTCCCAATTCATCGACAATAATGATATTATTTTTCCCAAGTTGGTTCAATCTCCAAACAATGGCGCTTCCAATAAATCCTGCCGCTCCGGTTACAATGATCATTTCTTTTCCTTGAAATTATGTACATTAATAGTTTAAAATTACTAAATTTTGTTAAATACTCGTTATAAAATAAATTCAAAAGATATAAATTAAATGCAGAACAAATTTGAACAACTATCAGATATTCTAAGACAGAGAATCATGGTCATCGATGGCGCAATGGGCACGATGATTCAACGGCATAAACTTGAAGAAAAAGATTTCCGGTCCGAAAGATTTGCTGACTTCAGCAATGACTTAAAGGGCAACAATGACATTCTTTCAATAACTCAGCCCGAAGTAATCAAAAGCATTCATGAATTATACCTTGCTGCGGGTGCTGATATCATTGAAACAAACACTTTCAATTCCAACTCCTTCTCGCAAAGTGATTATAATACTCAGGACTTGGTTTATGAGTTAAATTTTACTTCAGCTAAAATTGCCAGAGAGGCTTGTCAGAAATATACACTCCTCACACCTGATAGACCAAGATTTGCAGCAGGTGCACTCGGACCAACAAACAAATCGTTGTCACTTTCCCCCGATGTAAATAACCCAGGATACAGAGCAGTTACATTTTCGCAAACTGTCGATGCATACTTCGAACAGACAAAGGCATTGGTCGAAGGCGGAGTTGATGTACTTTTAGTCGAAACGATTTTTGATACACTGAATGCAAAAGCAGCCTTATTTGCGATAGACAAGTATTGTGCTGAGTTCCATGTTTCAATACCAATTATGATATCGGGAACTATTGTTGATTTAAGCGGAAGAACGCTTTCGGGTCAAACTATTGAAGCATTCTGGTATTCACTGGCTCATACAAAAAATTTACTCAGCATCGGATTGAACTGCGCACTTGGTGCAAAGCAGATGCGTCCATTTTTGGAAATGCTTTCGGATGTTGCTACTTGTTTTGTAAGTGTTTATCCAAATGCGGGCCTTCCAAATGCATTTGGCGAGTACGATGAAACAGCGTCTGAAATGGCAAAAACGATTAAGGATTTCGCAGATGCCAAATTCTTTAACATCGTAGGCGGATGCTGCGGAACTACGCCTGACCACATTAAAGCAATTGCCGAGATGGTATCAACAGTTACCCCGCGTGAATTTCCTGTTAAAGAACACATGCTAACATTAAGCGGACTTGAACCTTTGCGCATCACTGCAGAATCAAACTTCATTAATATCGGTGAAAGAACAAATGTCGCAGGTTCAAGAAAATTTGCCAGACTTATTCTAAATGGAGAATTTGAAGCCGCACTTTCAATTGCAAGAGAGCAAGTTGAAAATGGTGCACAGGTAATCGACATCAACATGGATGAAGGCATGCTTGACTCTGTTGAAGCAATGACTAATTTCGTGAACCTACTTGCTGCCGAACCTGATATCGCAAAAGTTCCTTTAATGATTGACTCATCTAAGTGGGAAGTGATTGAGGCCGGATTAAAGTGTTCTCAAGGCAAGGCAATTGTAAACTCAATAAGTCTCAAAGAGGGCGAAGCAGTTTTTATTGAGCATGCAAGAAAGATTTTAGCTTACGGTGCATCAACTGTCGTCATGGCTTTTGATGAAGACGGACAGGCCGATAGTTTGCAACGAAAAATTGATATATGCAGCAGAGCATATAAAATTCTTACTGAAGTCGTTGGGTTTCCTCCCGAGGATATTATTTTTGACCCGAATGTACTTACTGTTGCTACCGGTATTGAAGAGCATAACTCCTTCGGAATTGATTACATCGAAGCAATTCGCTGGATAAAAAAGAATTTACCATACGCTAAAACAAGTGGCGGCATAAGTAATATTTCATTTTCATTCAGAGGCAATGATACCGTTAGAGAAGCTATGCATTCAGCATTTCTATATCACACAATCCGCGCAGGACTTGATATGGGGATTGTTAATGCAGCACAGTTAGCGGTTTATGAGGATATTCCAAAAGACCTGCTTGAACTTGTTGAAGATGTTTTATTGTTCCGCAAAGATGATGCTACTGAAAAGTTAATTGAATATGCTGAGACTATCAAATCAAAAGGGAAAGAAGCCGTAAAGCAGGATGAATGGCGCTCACTTCCGGTTGCTGACAGATTAAAACACTCCCTGATAAAAGGAGTGATTGAAAATATAGAAGAAGATATTAACGAAGCAAGATTGCAATACCC
>CAIWTC010000730.1 GCA_903915485.1 uncultured Ignavibacteriales bacterium
AAAATTCAGACCGGTTAAATAATTTAGTAATTGTAGGGGCTCAAAATTTTGAGCCCCTACATATAATCTTGAGCACCAACACAATATTTTTATCCCCAATACTATTTATCTAAAACTTATTTCCCAAAAACCAAAACAACAAACGAGTCTTTAATCATCTTTGCTTTTGGTTTTGGATTATCTGCAGTCGCTTCAGGGTTTGGTCCGTACTGTGCGGTCGGCAGATATATATTTCCGGTGCTTCCGTCAATAGCAACTGTTCTAGCATTTGATTGAGAAACAATATTTTCTACCACGCTGTATTTATCACCCTCACCTTTAACCACTGTTATATTACCTTCACCATTTGCACTGAATGCAAAACCGGTTTTGCTGTCAAATGCAGCACCGTCAGTGTTCTCGCCGATTGGCAAATCAGCAATAACTTTACCGTTATCCGCATTCATGACAATCATTTTCTTGTTATCACAAACAGAGAACAATCTTCTGTTTTTTGTATCCATTGCTAATCCTGATGGCTTTTCACCGGGAGCAACAGACCATCTTCCTTTAATTTCAAGTTTCACTGCATCAAATGCGGCGATTTCACTTTTATCGTCCAAGTTAACATACATCATGCCTTTACCGTCAGACACAGAAAACTCAGGATGTCCGCCTAATGCCAAAGTACCGGCAACAGTTTTGGTTGCACAATCTATAGCAGAAACAGAAGAACTCCTGCGGTTGAATGCGAAAACCCGTTTTGAGAAAGCATCATAAATTATAGCATCAGGATTTTGACCAACGCTTAACTTCGTAACTTCTTTAAGGGTTTTCAAGTCAAACACAGTAACCGAAGAATCTCTTCCGTTGCTTGCGTAACCGAAACCATTTTCATCAAGAGCAATTCCGTGAATTCCATTAGTACCTGAAACCTCACCCACTTTTTTTCCGTTTTCAGCATCAACAACATCAGCATGTGTTGACCGGGCAATAAATAACCTCTTTGAAGCATTATCTAAAATCAAATAATCCCATCCGCCTTCTCCGCCAACCTCTAACTTCTTTAATAAATGATAACCGCTTTTAGAAGAACTACCTGCATCAGTCTGAGCTGACAGTTCGGTAACAAAAAATGCAGTCATCATCATGATTGCAAAATAAATGAACATTTTTGATTTCATAGAAACCTTTCGTTTTAAGTTATTACCCGCCGGGGCGGGATGTAATATTAATTATAAATTATAGTATATCTGCATTAAGCTTTTTCAATTTTCTTAAGCATTGTCGGCAGAACAATCAACAGCAAAGGCAGTGCGAATATCAGTCCGCCGATTATTGCTATTGCCAAAGGCTGATGCATCTGCGCACCTGTTCCAATTCCCAAGGCCAAAGGCAATAGTGCTGCTATTGCGCCAAACGCTGTCATTAATTTTGGACGCAGTCTTGTTGATATCGAATAAACAATCGCTTCATCAATGTCAGCACTTTTTTTCTTGGCCTCATTGTATTGAAGATAAGTAAATATCGAGTTCTCTCCGATTATCCCGACAATCATTATTATTCCCGTGTAACTACCTACATTAAGCGGAGTACCCGTTACGAATAATGCCAGGAGACAGCCTGCAAGTCCAAGTATAGCAATGAATATAATCGCTAACGATACTTTCACGCTTCTGAATAAAACCAATATCACTGTGAATACCAGCAGCAGGGCCAAAAGCAATATCAGCAAAAGTTCATTAAATGCACTCTGCTGCTCAGCATATGCTCCGCCATAAACTATATTAATTCCGGCAGGCAGGGCAACTTTAGAAGCAATTTCTTTTTTGATTTCATTCAGCGCAGAACCTAAGTCACGGTTATTCAATCTTGCTGTGACTGCAATCATCGGCTTTAAGTTTTCCCGTTCTCTTTCGGCAACACCTTTGCGTATTTCAATTTTCGCAAAGTCATCAATAGATATAACCTTGCCATCCCTAAGGAAGAGGGATGTTTTACTAAACTCGCGGTTAGTCTTATCATAATCTTTTTCGAACATTCGTATGTCTATCATTCGGTTTTTCTCTAACACATTCCCTACAACCGAACCATCAATTTTTGTCTGCATCTGAAACTGCAAATCCTGTGGAGTTAGATTAAACTTAGCCAAGTCCCCGGTTTCCGGTTTGAAATATATTTCGGGACCTGCTATAACAATTCCGTTAAATACATCTGCAGTCCCCTTCACTTTCTCAATTACTGAGGCAACATTTTCAGCAGTCGTCTCAAGCACTTCAGGGTCATCACCAAATATTTTCACCTCTATGGGTTGAACTGAATTCATAAGGTCGCCAAGCATATCCCCAATTACTTGACCAAAATCCACCCTCAAAGAAGGCAGAACACCTTCGACCTGCGTTCTTATTTCATCAGATACTTCATCAGTCGTTCGGCTTCGTTTCTTTTTCAACTGAATAAGATAATCACCCCTGTTTGCCTCAGTGATGAAGAACCCCATCTGCGTTCCGGTTCTTCTGGAATAACTTTGCACTTCAGGTGTCTTTAGCAGAATCTCATCAACTATCTTCAGCATTCTGTCAGTCTCTTCCAGCGATGTTCCCGGCGGACTATCAAAATCCAA
>CAIWTC010000731.1 GCA_903915485.1 uncultured Ignavibacteriales bacterium
ATGTAAATTATTACTTAAATATTTGAAGAAAATCAAAGTATATAAAATGAAAAAAATTGCTGTTGCTGCTTGTTTTCTGTTCTTGATGTTTTCCTCCTGCACCAAGCATGAGTTTAATAATCCAATAGACCCCGGAAACCCTCCGCTGAAGGCGGCTTCCAACCTTACGGTATCTGCCTTTACGGATACATCGGTAGTGCTTTCGTGGACAAATACCAATGCAGGATTGCCAAGCGGAACGAGGCAGGTTGTTGTTGTGGAAAGAAGTCTTGATAAAACCAAATATGATTTACTGATTGTTGACACGCTTGAAACCGAAGGTAATACACTCACCGCGTATTATAACTTTAACCCCGACACGAATTACTATTTCAGAATAAGACAATTCTTCGGCGGCAGGACTGACGGGGAATATACTGCCCCTACAACTTCAATTTCATGGAAACTAAAACCGACTAATCTTACTTATTCTTTTTATGATGATACTAAACTTAAATTGACTTGGGTTGATAACTCAAATTATGAAACAGGATCTGATATTGAGCAAAGCACGGATAGCTTAAGCTTTACAAAAATATCTGAGGCGGGGGCAAATGTTAAAACAGCAGATTTGCCGGGGACATATTTATTAAACACGAAATACTTTTTTAGAGTTAAAGCTAAAAGTAAAAACACAATAGGTGCCTCGGCAATATCACAAGCCGCTGTTTTGGTTTTTAATGCTCCCTCCAATTTGGCCTACTCTTTTTATGACGATACTAAACTTAAACTTACATGGCTGGATAATTCAACATTTGAAACAGGCTTCGATATTGAAAAGGGTCCTGACAGTATAAATTATGTAAAGGTTGCTGAAGTTGGGGCAAATGTATCCACGGTTGATATTTCTGAAACTTATTTATTGAATCAGAATTGTTACTACCGCTTAACTGCAAAAACTAGCGTCAATAAGAGCAACTATTCAAATACAGTTAAGGCGACCCTGGTTTTTAATGCCCCTACAAACTTAGCATATTCTTTTTACGACGATACAAAGTTGAAACTAACATGGAATGACAATAGCACAATAGAGACAGGGTTTGAGATATGGAGTGGTAGTGATTCTATTACATATACAAAAGTGATGGATGCAGCGGCAAATACAACGACTGCAGATATCAGCAACCCGTATATTGCCGGAACAAATTATTACTTCAAGGTTAGGGCAAAAAGCACTTACAATGTTAGTACATATTCAAATATCACGACTGCAGCAATCGTATTTAACGCACCGACAAACTTGACATATTCTTTTTATGATGATACTAAACTTAAATTGACCTGGACAGATAACAGTAATTATGAAACGGGATTTGAAATAGAGCAAGGTACGGATAATATAACTTTTGCAAAAATAACAGATGTGTTGGCAAATGTGACGACAGCGGATATTCCTGGAACATATTTGCTGGGTACGAATTATTACTTTAGAGTAAGAGTAAAAAATACAAAAAATGTTAGTGCTTATTCAAATACTGCAATTGCAACAATAGTATTTGAAGCACCGACAAACTTGACATATTCTTTTTATGATGACACAAAACTTAAATTAACATGGACAGATAACAGTAATTCTGAAACAGGATTTGAGATAGAGCAAAGCACTGATAACATAACTTTTACAAAAATAACAGATGTGTTGGCAAATGTGACGACATCGGATATTCCGGGGACATATTTGTTGGGCACAAATTATTATTATAGAGTAAAAGCGAAAAGCACTAACAATACTAGCACATATTCGAATACTGCAACTGCCGCAATAGTTTTTAATGCACCATCTAACTTGACCTACTCATTTTACGACGACACAAAACTTAAATTATCATGGACTGATAACAG
>CAIWTC010000732.1 GCA_903915485.1 uncultured Ignavibacteriales bacterium
AACCAAGTGATTAACAGCAAAAAGCGGTGGAACTTCCCCGCTTCTGAATGTACTTGTCAGTTCAAGAACCCAGAAAATTTTGTTTCCATCCTCAAATACTAACGAAATCTCCTCCGGTGACATCAGCGGAAGCAAACGGCTCTGCAGCGCACTGAATGTTTGGTGTACTGACAGAAGTGAATTACGCTCAATTTTAGTAACAGCAGGATGTTTGATAAACGTATTTATTGTCTTATCCCATCCGGTTTGCATGGCCTCAGAGCGAAATGAGTTTGCCGCGCTGATATCCTTAAAGTAAATGATATCGCAAAGGTAACTTTCTTCGGGAGACTTGAACTCCTCACTATGCTCAGAATAGTAAGCAGAAATTTCGGCTTCTGAACAGGTAAACTCTTTGTCATTAATAAGCATAGAGCAGAACATGCTGGAAGCTAATTCTTTTTTGTTTTTATCGATAAGGTTTAGATAAGCAGAGTCACCGGTGATGTTGGCTTTTTGGGCCTCGATGAATAGAAGTTCATTTTTAACCCATGCTTGAACGAGGACTTTTTTCATATCGGGAGTGATGTTTGAAGTATCTGTACCTGCGAGTAATTGCTCTTCTGTTAAATAGCTGTCATTTACCCGAGCGAGGTAATGAGTGGGAATCTTATTCTTGCCGCAGCTAAAAAAACTGACTGCGGCAAGAATAAAAAGTAAAATTGAATATTTATTATTAGTTCTTAAAAGCTTTCGCCAAATTTTCATGATAAACTTTTGGGCTGAAAGTATTTTCAAGATATTTCAAGTAGTCTTTTTCAAGACGCTTTGTTTCTTCTTCCTGGAAAGCACCTGAAACTTCAGGTTTTGCTTCTTCAAATGTTTTAGAGCGGGCAGCTTCTTTTTTATCCAATTTGAAAATTGAAATTCCGTCTGAATTTTTGAAAGGAGCTGAAACTTCACCTTCTTTAGTAAGTTTTGCGGCCTCTTTAGAAAGGTCTGAGGATTCTACATCCTGTAAAAGGAATTTTCCTTTTTTCTCTTTCATTCCGGCGCGTTCTGAGTATCTCTCTGCTAAATCATTAAAGTCCACGCCTTTGCTTAAAGAGTCTTTGCAAAGATTAATTACAGAATCAGATTTCGCAAAAATTTCACTGAACTCAACTCTATTTGGCCAGGTAAATTTATTCGGATTTTTCTCATAGTATCCTGCAAGAGCAGCACTATCAGCATTGAGTTTATTCCAAATTGTTTCTTCCTGAAGTTTGAAGATGTAAATACCATTTTTGTATTCATCCATTAAAGATGCAAAATCAGGAACCTTAGTTTCGAGGTTAAGCGCAGCAGTCTCGAGAGTAATATCTGCTGATTGTTTTTTTACTGCATCATTAAGCATTGCTAAACTAACCTGCTTAGCGTTGAACTCTGAAGAAGCGTTTACAAAGGCGAACAATGAATCAACGGTGATGCTGTTTCCTCCGACTTTATAAACTTCTTTGTCGGCGTACTTAGGATACCATTCGGTTTTGTGTGCTTCGCCCGGATTCTTTAATGTATCTCCGCTGACTTTTGCAATTTCAGCAAGCAACGAATCGTTTTGAGTATAGTTAAAATTCTTTTTCAAAGAACTTACTAAAGCGTCATAGTCGCCCTGATAGCGGTATTGCTTGTAGTTAGTCTTAATTGTTTCTTTGTCTGTTTCAAAAGGAACCAAAGTTTTCCGGTCAGTTACTTTAATAATATGATATCCGTACATAGTGCGGATAGGTTTTGAAACCTCATTGACAGGAAGTTGAAAAGCTGCTTCATCAAATTCTTTAACCATCATTCTTCTGCTGAAGAAACCAAGGTCTCCACCGTTGTCTTTTGAGTTCTGGTCTTTTGAGTATTCAGCGGCTAACTTTGCAAAGTCATCCGGTGCTGCGAGGAGTTTGTTGTAAACTGTATCAGCGCGCAGACGGGCAGTAACTGAATCTGCTTCTCCTGCATCATTCTGAAATGTAATGAGAATGTGGCTTGCTTTGATTTCAGGAATTCTTGCCTGAATTTTATTAACTTTAAGAATGTGATATCCGTAACGGGTTTTGATAACTTCAGGGTAAACCTGTCCTTCTGCTGTTTTGATATAAGCATCTTCAAATTCAGGGAGGAAAGTACCGGGAGTGAAGTAGTAGATATCACCACCCATGGTTTTAGAGAAGTTATCGCTTGAATACTTTGCGGTCATTTCTTCGAAGTTATTCAGTTTCTTGATTGTATCAAGAATAGCAGTAATTTTTTTGCGGGCTGCTTCATCTCCTGTGGAGTCAGGTCTAATCATTAAGTGAGCAAGACGGTATTCGTTTTTGCGCAAATCGTAAATTTTGTGCATGTTAGGGTCAATTAGCTGTTTTTCAAGAATGTAGCTGACGCCGACTTTTTTCTTATAATCTATATATTCGCTTTGTAGTGAAGCGTTATTATCATAACCTCTTGCAGCAGCATCGCTGAGTTTCATCTTGAAGTTGATATAGAGGGTCATAAAGCTATCGAGTTGAGCTACTGTATCTGTGATGGCTTTGCTTTGGGAAATGTTTTTAGTAAATGCTTTTTCAAACTCACTCATTAATATTTTACTATTACCGTACTTTGCAACTACTAAGTCGCTATGCGGAGTAGTGGAATTACACCCGGGGAAGAAGATTTGTGCTATGACTAAAATAGCAATTAAAAGTGCTACGCGTTTCATAAAAGAATTAGCTCCGATTATTTATTAAAAGAATGTAACTTATTATTATCCTGCTGAATGCCGTTCCGAGCGAAGAATCTGGATAAGAACGACTATTCAACTTTACCTTGTGCTATAAACAAGTAATGTTAGAATTAATTGTATAGAATTTCTACAAAAATTACCATTTATGCGATTTGCAAAAAATCTTATATAAAATAGTATATAACCTTATAAAATAAGCGTAATTAACTATAAAAACAAGTCAAAAGCAGATAGCAAACAGTCAATTTTCAATAGAACGCGGTGTTTTACACGAGGTAAAGCAATTATCGCGGATTTTTAGATTTCTATACGGGGATTAGATTGGATTAGGGCAAGAAAAGTTCCATAAAAATGAAAGATGGTAATTCTGTAAGAGCCCGAGTCCTGGGGATAAAGGAAAAACCACAAGGGGCATAATTTCGAATTTATTATAATATTAGTTTTTCTTATCTTATGGCTATGAAAGAATATATTTTCAACAAGCCAAAATTTTCTTTGGTGAAGGCGCGTAAAGCAGTTGACATTTCCTCTCAAATAGAGGGGCATCATATTGCTAAAGAACCGACATCAAAAACCTCAACTGAATCAGGCAAAGCAATTAGCGATGTCAAAATACAGCACACCTAAAAACTATATTTATTATGAGGGGAGCAACATTCCAATAAACTTATTGGAGATTAAAGACCAAGCCCTCCTTGAAGAAAAAGAACGGGACTTGCTTTTAGCGGGGTATGAATATTTTCACAATAATTTATCAAAAATACTGTTTTCGACGAAGCGTTTTATATAAAACTTCACAAGTTAACATTTGGGCCACTCTTCCCCTTTGCCGGGAAATACCGCGAGTCAAATATAACAAAAGGTTACTCCTCTTTCTGCCAAGTAAAATTTCTAAACCAAACATCCGCAAAGATATTTGCTGAGCTTAAAAACGATAACTATTTAAGAGATTATCAATTAAAAAGCAAAATTGAATTAGCTTCAAAAATAACTTATTACTTAAGCGAACTTATCGCATTACATCCATTCTATGAGTTTAACGGCAGAGTAACCAGGCTTTTCTTTGATATGATAGCTACTTATAACGGATATGAATATATCGATTACTCCAATGCTCTATTCCATGAACAGGGAGAGAATCTTTTTATTCTAGCATCAATAGATTGTTTAGTCGGTAATAATAATAGAATGTTTAATATTATTTTTGACGGCTTGAAGAAATCATAAGTTTTTGATATTCAATTAACTATTCCAATACCAAAGTCCACCACCCCCATTTAGTTCCCCCAACTCTTTGAGAAATAAAGAAATAATATAACTGCTGGAACGCAGAGTTTGGATTAACACATGAAGTTCTGAGATCATGCGAAGATGAAAATACCTTTGTGTACCTAGTGGAATTTCTTTGTGTACTTTGTGGTTAAATTCTTTTTTTGCCCTATCGAAATTTTAGGAGTAACCACAAGCCGCTTCGCGGACACAAAGGTGGGGCACAAAGAACACAAGGACGGGATGATCAATGGGAACGCAAAGTATTAAGCGTGTTCCTTGCGGTTTAGCTTCTAAGGAACTCAACCACAAGGAACACTTAAGGAAAAATAATTATTTACCGAATTCTTCCAGGAAATAAACTGAACTTTCAATACCGAGCATGAAATGCGTTAGGCTGAAATGTTCATTAGGCGAGTGCAGGTTTTCGCTGTCCAAACCCAGACCCATAAGTACTGTAGGCGCTTTGAGTTCTTTTGCAAAGGTTGCAACCACGGGAATGCTGCCGCCTTCTTTCATATAAACGATTTTTTTCTTGAATGCTTTTTCCATTGCTTTAGAGGCAACTAAAGTTGCTTTCGAATCAATCGGAGTAACTACCGGATATCCGCCGTGAAGTGAAGTTACTGAAACCTTCACGCTCTTAGGCGCCAATTGCTTAATATAT
Source organism: uncultured Ignavibacteriales bacterium (assembly GCA_903915485.1). Taxonomy (GTDB): domain Bacteria; phylum Bacteroidota; class Ignavibacteria; order Ignavibacteriales; family Ignavibacteriaceae; genus CAIYTF01. The sequence continues at coordinate 4,668 of CAIWTC010000732.1, forward strand.
TTTGTAAAAAGTTTTTCAATCTTTTTTGGATCCTGATTAGGGACAAGTCTCATGCTGATTTTTGCAGAGGCCTTTGAAGGAATAATTGTCTTTGCGCCCTCGCCGGTGTAACCGCCGTTGATGCCGTTGCAGTCTAAAGTAGGGCGCGCCCATTGTCTTTCGAGCGTGGTGTATCCTTCTTCGCCAGCAAGTTCTGCAACGCCGATTTCTTTTGCATATGCTTTTTCGCTGAATTTAAGTTTCTTGAAGTTTTCTCTTTCGGCTTTAGTAAGTTTAATTACATCATCATAAAAGTTATCAATGGTTATTTTGCCTTTTTTGTCGTGAAGCTTCGAAATCATATCATCCAAAACATTGACGGGATTTGCAACTGCGCCACCGTATGTGCCTGAGTGAAGGTCGCGGTTAGGGCCTGTAACTTCAATTTCCATATAGCAGAGACCGCGCAGTCCGTAAGTTAAGGTTGGAACACCCGGCGCGTAGAGTGATGTATCGGAGATAACTACCGCGTCGCATTTTAACAAGTCTTTGTTTTTATTAATAAAGACATCAAGGTTTTCTGAGCCGATTTCTTCTTCGCCTTCAATGAGGTATTTAACATTCAAAGGAAGTTCGCCGACAGTTTTCATGAGGGCTTCAACACTCTTGATGTGTACGAATAACTGACCCTTATCATCTGTAGCGCCTCTTGCAAAAAGTTTATCGCCGATGACAGTAGGTTCGAATGGTTTGGTGTTCCATAGTTTTAAATCACCTGCGGGTTGAACATCGTAATGTCCGTAAAAAAGTATTGTTGGTTTTGATGCGCTGACTTTTATTTCGGCAAAAACAATCGGATGACCGTTGGTGTCAAATATTTTTGCAGTGGTCATTCCTGCATCTTTAAGTTTCTGTACGGTGAATTTTGCCGCACGGTACATGTCGGCCTTGTGCTCATTTTCAGCGCTCACGCTTGGGATGCGCAAATATTCATTTAATTCCTCGATGTAACGGGAACGATTTTCTTTTATATATGAAATTGTGGAACTCATTTATTTTTCCTTAGTTAAAGTTTTAATAGATAATTTATAAATAATCGGAACAAAATTTTTAAAATTTTGTTTTGCTGTTTCATCTAATTTAGCAAATACTTTGTCTTCTGGGCTAAACATTTTTTTCCATGGGTCATCGATCAAATATATGTTTTGTTCTTCATCCATGGTTACTGACTCAACCGCCATCATATAAGGAAGGTTGGTATAAGCAGGTATAGCGGGGGGCAATTCCAGTGAGTGTAAAACTTTCGCATTTAGTTTTTTATCG
>CAIWTC010000733.1 GCA_903915485.1 uncultured Ignavibacteriales bacterium
CGTTAACTCTGAGGGCCCTGATAAATTTATTAAATGAAGATTACTTCATCAATATCATTTTATTAACCTGAACACTTGAACCTGAACGGAGTTCTGTATAATATACACCACTTGAAAGGTTCGAAGCGTTGAACTGAACTTTATAACTTCCAACTGCTTTGAATTCGTTAACAAGTGAAGCCACTTCTTTTCCAAGCATATTGAAAACTTTAAGTGTTACAGGTGAATCCTGATTAATTTGATAATTAATAGTTGTTGAAGGATTAAATGGATTAGGATAATTCTGCATCAACTTGAATGACTGATTTTCCTTAGCTATTTGCTTAACATCAGTAGTGATTTGTCCCCATGAAGTTGAAACTCTTATACCATCCAGAATGCTGGTAATTGTAGAACCTGAACCACTTTGCGAACGGATATAAACACAACTTGGTACAAAAACGGTCCCTCCGGTCAAATGAACTTCCGGAGTGCCTGGCAAAGTTGTCGGATAAGTAGTTCCTTCAGGGAAAACATATATATCTTCTGTATTCGCATCAATATCATATCTAATTACTACAAGACCTACTTTACCTGCAGGTAATGTAGTTGGTGTTGCACTGTATGTTGAAGTACTGCCTGTTGTTAAACCAAAAATATACCCTGTTGTACCGGCATTCCACTTGCAGTATGTTTTTAATGAGTATGTTGCAGTTGCAGACATGTCGCCAGAACCAAATCCAATAATATGATTTGTGCTGGTTTGTGAAGCTGTTGGAATCTTTATCAAGTATGATAAATATATAACTCCTGAGGTTGGAGCCGTAAAGTTCTTGTAAATTTTATGCGTAGCAACTGAAGTTACTGCTGCTCTTCCTGAACCCTCCGGATATCCTGCAAACACAAGATTAGAGTCACTAAAAGAAACCTGGGTACCAGAAGTGGTGCCAGTTACCGTACCCCATCCGTTGAATCCGCTGATAAGTGTAGCAGTTTTTGTTGGGTCATCAAAGTTTTCTTCCAGCAACACTTCACTGCCGGTACTGTTTTCCAGAATCGTAAAAATTTTGCTCGTTGTTGTTAGCAAAGAGTTATTTACATCTGTCAAGCGAACAAGACATTGAGTTGATGGAGAACTTGGAACTGTCCACCCATAACTTCCCGGAGATGGGGGAACACTTGCAGCGATGTCACTCCATGTAGTTCCGTTATCGGTTGAAAGCTCAATTCTGAAATTTCCTGTTCCGCCTCCAAACCATTTAATGTTTTGTGCTGTGCCTACTCGCCATGACTCTCCGCCTGCAGGTGAAGTTAGTGTGACGCTTGATGTATCAGTTGCAACATTGACTGTGAAGTTAGGAGCATTGTTCCAACCACCGCTGTATGAGACACATCCGGTAGCATATAATGTTTGAGTACCTGCAGTAACGGGGGCTGTATATTGAAAATTCCAGACATAAGATGTTGTCCCTGATTTAGCCCCAGTCTGAGTAAGTTCACTGCCGCTAAGTTTTAGGTTGGTCATTGGGATTAGTGTTCCCGATGATGCAGCAATATTGATACCTGCACCGGTGATTGTAGAACTTCTTGTTGTTGTTACTGTGTAAGTACCTGTCTGACCAGGGTTAAGGCTGGCAGGTCCCGCAATCACAAGACTTACTCCGGCATTAGGTGAGCCTGAATGGCAAGTACATCCCGAACCATTTAATTGGGTAGCACCGGTTCTGCCAGATGCTGTAGCATATAGATATGATATGCCGGAAGTGATTATAATTAAACAAATAGATACTCTCAAAAATCGTTGAAAGTTATTCATGAAGCCTCCTTGTTGTTGAAACATGTTTTGTTAGTTAAATAAATATATAATTCTAATATTTTGTAATTAATTTTGCTTAGCCAATATTTTTCAAG
>CAIWTC010000734.1 GCA_903915485.1 uncultured Ignavibacteriales bacterium
GAAGTGGTATTCGATATACCGTTTCTCAAGCACCGTAAATTTAAGTTACTCTGTTTTTAAGTATGATACAACGCTGACCATTGATACCATCCCGATGCCGATGCGTTTTGAACTGAAGGGTACAAGGCTCGGAGACAAAGGCGTAATAACAGCTGCAGGAACATTCTCTGCTAAAAGATTTCTAATGACTTTTACGATAAGCTACTTAGTAACCATTCCCCCCTTCCCGACGGTAGCCATTCCTATTGCATCAATCGTAGATACTACATATATCGCACCTTTGAATTGGGTCATAGAGAGAATATCACCGACAACCATAATGGATTTTAGTAAGGTTGGCAAGGGTTCATACACTGTCCCCGGCTCTAAACTGATTCTAATTTCCGAAATAGCTTCTGCTGTGAGAGATAATTTTATTTCAGCAGAAAAGACTATTGAATTATTCCATAATTATCCAAACCCGTTCAATCCTTCAACAAAAATTAAATTTAACTTAAGCAGTGCAAGCCATATTTCTCTTTGCATTTACGATATCAACGGGAAGGTTGTTTCAGAATTAGCGGATAGATATTTCCAGTCAGGAAGTCATGAACTGATGTTTGACGGTTCTTCTTTAGTATCAGGAGTTTACCTTGCCGTTCTAAAAACCGGTTCAAATATTTTGACACAGAAAATTGTTTTGATGAAATAGGTGATATCACTGTTAGCAATAGTAGGTTTAGTAACTGGTGTTACTCAAAACTTCAATAATACAAGTATGATATCTTTTTATTGAATAATAATCCCGATTTTTAGAGAGTGTTGCACAACTCAAACTTCCCATTAACACCCCGATTTATGGGGGTATCCTTGAGCTAAATTCAATCCCTTTGTTAACCGTTTTAACAGTTTATTACCTTTGTGTGACATCCCATTAAGGGACAAAAACCGTTAAAACTGTTATTAAAATCTTCGGGTTTTACCTAAATTCACCCCGATAAATCGGGGTGTTAATAAGAAGAATTATATCTTAAGTTGAAAATTTTAAAGGTCTGGGTTATTAAATTAGAATAATTATTTTTTGCGCTGCATGACTTAGTAATCTGCCATGAACAACACTAAATAAATTAGTGTCCAAAATAATTTATTCTTTATAACTCAAACGATTTTAGTTATATTTATTTTTTAATAGTAATCAAATTGGCATAATCAGTTAATGAACATCGCAAAAGTTAGAGTAGTTGCAGACCGTCTTCGTGAAAATGGAAAATACGAAGATGCGGCAGTGCTTTATGATGAAATCCGCGAGAAAATTTGGTGCGGATTTAATAAAGTTCAAACTGAACTGAATGATTTTTCGAGAAACAATTTAAGTCAGTCCCTGAAGCACACTATGCAGTTCAGAAGCACCTACACAATTCAGGCGGCATCCTTTCTGTTTGATAAGTGGTTCAGTTTAGATACTGACCAAACTTACAATGAGTTTATCTTCACTACCTACGGCAGACTTCAATGTTTCTGCAATTCAATTTATCTTTGTGCAAATATAACCGCGGATTCAATCTATACCGAGTTTCTTATTCTCCACACGCTTATTCTAAGCAACGGCGAAGATAAGTGGATTGACAACCTTAACAAGATTGCAATGCCCCTTATCGAAGGCGATAAGTTAAAAAGACTTAAACCTGTTTACCCCGAACTCGCAATGAAAAAAATGCTTGTTGAAAATGCAGAGAAACTTACTCAAACAGACTGGTTCGGAGTAAATGTTTCGCTACTTGATTATCTTGATAATTCGGGCGACTCACTTTCTAACCTTTATACTTCAATAAGCAAAATTGTCGGGCCATATAGTTTTCGCTACCGTCAGCAGCAAAGAAATCAGAAACGAAGCAACTCTAAAGAGTACTCTAAATATGAGAATTACGAGCGTTATGAAAAGTATGAGCGTTATGAAAAGTATGAGAAACGCGCTTCTGCGTCTATAGATGATTTTGATTTTGCAAAAGCAACCGAGCAGCAAAAGGCAAAATATTTTGGCGGACTATTGGGGCTTTCCGGCAAAGTAACAAAAACACATGTCCGCAAAAAATATCTTGAGATGGTCGCACAGTATCACCCCGATAAAGTTGAGGGACTTGGCGATGAACTAAAAGTTCTTGCAGAGAAAAAGACCAAGGAGATTAATTTAGCTTATGAGTGGATGAAGCAGAGATACGGAATTTAAAAGAATCTCAAAATAGTAATCTAAAACTTAAATAGAGCAAATAAACTAAAACTCATTCATACATCAACACTTTTCGCATCACGGCCAATCATTTTTGAGAGTTTTTATCCCGTATTTCCCTTGAATTCCTTGCAAATTACCACATAATCAATAGTCCTAATAAATCCGCCCAAAATAAAGATTTCAAGGGGTTTTCTCACAAAATAAGCGTATCTTAAGGATTATTATTTTATAAAATGAGAAAAAATGAACAAACTAAGATTTACTGAATTCAATCTTTCCAAAGAAATTCAAAAAGGTATAGATGAACTCGGATACGAAGAAGCTACTCAAATTCAATCTTCCGCAATTCCAGTATTACTCCAGGGCAAAGATATCGTTGGACAATCACAGACCGGAACAGGCAAAACTGCTGCTTTTGGTATCCCTGTAATTGAACGAATCAACACATCAGAGAAACATATTCAATCTGTTATTCTCTGCCCTACTCGCGAACTTGCTTTGCAAGTCGCCGAAGACATGAATTTGATTGGCAAATTCAAAAAAGGATTTTATTGTTTGCCGATTTATGGCGGACAATCAATCGATAGACAATTCCGTGCACTAAAACAATATCCTCAGGTGATAATAAGTACCCCGGGAAGACTTTTAGACCACATCAACCGTGGAACAATTGAGCTCAGTTCAATCACTTGCGTTGTTTTAGATGAAGCAGATGAAATGCTTAACATGGGTTTCATTGAAGATATTGAAGCAATCTTAGAAACTGCACCAAAAGAAAAACAGATGATTCTGTTTTCTGCTACAATGCCTGAATCTATTTTGAAATTGACAAAAACATATCAAAATGATCCAATCCACATTAATATCACACATTCTAATCTAACAGTTGCAGATACCGAACAAGTGTATTTTGAAACCAAAGAAAGAAACAAGCTTGATTTATTATCAAGATTGATTGATATGCATAACTTGAAACTCTCGATAATTTTCTGTAACACCAAAAGAAGAGTTGATGAAGTTGTAGAAACACTTCACGCTATGGGTTACATGGTTGAGGGCTTACACGGTGATATGAAACAGGCGTCAAGAGAAAAAGTTATGAGAGGCTTTAAGAACGGAACAACTGAAATCCTTGTTGCAACAGATGTGGCTGCACGTGGTATCGATGTTGACGATATTGAAGCAGTGTTTAACTTTGATATTCCTCAGGATGAAGAATATTATGTTCACCGTATCGGAAGAACCGGAAGAGCAGGAAAATCAGGCAAAGCCTTTACTTTCGTTACGAACAAAGAAATTTCCAAGTTGAGAAATATTCAAAAGTTTATCAACTTAAAAATCAAATTAAGTCCAATTCCTACTTTCAATGAAGTTGAAGAAAAAAGAGTTGTAATAAATGTTGAGGAAATCAGAGCAGTCATTAAAGAAGGCAATCTTGCAAAATATACTGAAGTACTAGAGCGTTTAATGGATGACGATATTACATCAGTTGATATTGCCAGCGCACTCTATAAAATGAATTTCGGAACTGAAAAGAAAGTTGCAGAAATCATAGCCATTCAGCCTAAAGAATCTCACAGAGATGAATACCGTGACAAAGACAGTTATTCTTCAAGAAGAGGCGAAGGCCGCGGCGATGATAGACGCAGTGGTGGACGCGACAGAGACGGCGGAAGAGACAGAGACCGTGGTGGTGATCGCAGAGAAGGCGGCGGATTCAATCGTGATAGAGACCGTGGCGGCGATCGCAGAGAAAGCGGCGGATTCAATCGTGATAGAGACGGTGGAAGAGGTCGAGATGACCGTGGAAATCGTGGCGGTGATCGCAGAGAAGGCGGCGGATTCAGTAGAGATAGAGACCGTGGCGGTGATCGCAGAGAAGGCGGATTCAATCGTGATTCAGGCTCTAGCGCTCCAAAACCAGTCGGTGGTCAGCAAACAAGAATTATGCTTAGTGTCGGCAAAAAAGATAATGTAAGAGCAGGAGATATCCTCGGCGCAATTGCAGGTGAAGCTAATATCAGCGGAAGAGATGTTGGAGAAATAGAAATCCAAAACAAACTTACATTTGTTAATGTCCCTACAGTTCTCGTTGATAAAATCATTTCTTCGATGAAACACAAACAGATAAAAAGAAATCCTGTTACTGTTGAAATCGCAAAAATGCAATACGACAAAGACTAGTTCTTATTGTCTGTTTTAGTAAAATTGTAGTAAATAATTAATTTATTGACACAGTGGTAAAAGAATGAAAAAAATAATCATAACTGATTCGGTTGATAAAAAGGTTGTTTCTGTATTGGAAAATGCAGGCCTTGAAGTAAACTATAAACCTGGGATGAAACCTGCAGATATTGACAGAGTAATCGGTCTTTATAATGGTTTGATTGTCAGGAGTGATACCAAGGTAACTTCAAAACTTATCGAGCATATGGACTCGATGGAAGTTGTCGGCCGGGCAGGCGCAGGAGTGGATAACATTGATATCGATGCGGCAACACGCAAAGGTATCATCGTGATGAATACTCCGGGCGGGAATACTATCTCTACTGCTGAGCACACTTTTACAATGCTTCTTTCGTTGTGCAGAAACATTGCACAGGCGGACGCTTCAATTAAAGCAGGCAAATGGGACCGCAAAATTTTCAAAGGTACCGAGGTCTACGGAAAGACTCTCGGTATTTTTGGTTTAGGTAAAATAGGCCGTGAGGTTGCAGTTCGTGCGAAAGCATTCGGGATGTCAGTAATTGGATATGACCCTGTACTTTCAGAAGACATGGCGGCTAAACTCGGAATTACCCTTACTGATATTGAATCAGTATATAAAAACTCAGACTTTATAACCGTTCATGTTCCTTTAGACACTCAGACACAAAATCTGCTTTGCAAAGAAACATTCGAGTTGTGCAAAGACGGAGTTAAAATTGTTAATTGTGCCCGCGGTGGTATAATCAATGAAGATGACTTAGTTGAAGCATTAAACTTGGGCAAAGTTTCAGGCGCAGCACTTGATGTTTATGTTCAGGAACCACCGGACTTCACACATCCGCTTTTTTCACACCCTAAAGTAATTACTACTCCGCACCTCGGAGCAAATACTGATGAAGCACAGGAAAAAGTCGCAATTCAAATTGCAGAGCAGATGATTGAGTACTTTAAGACAAAAGAAATTAAAGGTGCAGTTAATGCAAGCGCTCTTTCAGCGTTCAGCAATAAAGAATTTGCCCCTTATGTAAGACTATGCGAAAACTTAGGCTCGATGCTTTCACAAATTGCAGGCAAAAAAGCTAAGCAAATCAAAGTTATCCTAAACGGTGAACTGCTTGCTAACTCAAACGGGTTAGTTGCAACTGCCGTACTTCATGGATATCTTTCTAAACTTGTGCATGATCAGGTGAATCTTGTGAATGCATCTATACTGGCTAAAGAGTACGGACTTTCATTTTCTGAAGTTATGTCAACTGAACATACCGATTATTCTAATTTGGTTACGATTGAAATTAGAGCAGAGAAAGAAACCAGAAGAATTTCCGGCACAGTATTCAGTGAAACTGATTTTAGATTGGTTCAGTTTGATGACTTTAAGTTGGAAATAAAACCTGAAGGCAATATGTTATTCTATACAAACATTGATAGACCGGGTATGCTTGCAGCAGTCGGAACTATCCTAGCAGAGAATAACAACATCTCAGGTTTATCATTAGGAAGACTTGGCGACGGTAAAGAAGCAATGACAATTATAGCCCTCGATAATCCGATTGAC
>CAIWTC010000735.1 GCA_903915485.1 uncultured Ignavibacteriales bacterium
AGCTAATCCCATCCGTTTTACTAATATCATATTTCTTTGATTGTCCATTCTTAACAAAGTTTTCTAATCCAAGCATGAAAGATATTCCTTCGGCAGAACTATCATTATCAAGGGCGTCCAGAGGAGGTGTAAGAAGCGGTCTTGAAAGGAATACAATACATTTTGATCTTGCTCGAGTTATCGAAACATTTAATCTATTCAAACTATATATAAATTCACTTTCCTGAGTGGCTTTCTCCGAATCTGATAATCCATATCCTACTATTACTGCATCGCATTCCTGCCCTTGCATTTTGTCCACGGTATCAACGAAATACGGGGATTGAAGTTTTTTATTCTTTAATTCACTTTTAATTGCTGCGATCTGTAAATGATGAGGAGAAACAATAAATAAACCCTCACGCCAGAACTCCTCGTCCCCCTTCGCACCTTTCGGATAAACTGTTCCAGTGATTGGGGACATTATATTTGAACGCAGTCTTGTAGCTAGTTCTGCAATAATTTTAGCCTCTTCAACATTTTCAACAGCTGAGAATACTCCATCAAGAACACAAACTACTAATGGAAATTCGGGATTCAAAATATAATCATAAATGGATTTATCATTAATTGGGGTTTTTAATTGAATTTTACTCTGACCGATTCTTTTTCCAAAACTTAGATAATTTTCACCATAAATAGCTTGTGCTGGATACTTGCAAAGGACAGTATTCATCCGAAAGTTTTCATAGAGCTGGCACAGTATCAGACCTTTTTTATCTTTTGCTCTAAGTATTTCAAAAACTGAGCGATGTAGAGGCAGTTCATTCTCTTTTGGCTCTGGATAGCATCCTTTTGTTATAGGTGGTAATTGTTTATCATCTCCAACAATTAGGTATCTAGTCTCTTTATCTCCTAAGCCTAAAGGGATTGATGCCTCTGGAACCTTCATTTGGCTTGCTTCATCAATTACTATAGTGTCAAATTGTACATCGCTTTTATTCGAAAGTTTGGCAATCTCAAAGATAGTACCGCCGACAATACTTCTTTTCGAAGCGCTTACTGTATAATGAAAATCTTTCGGGTCCAGAATCGGCAAACCAGAATACTTTTCAAATTTAACACCCTTTAGCTTATATAAGTCCAACTCCTCATGAAGAATCTTATATTTAGCATTAACTTCCATTACTTTATTGAGGCAGTTTTCGATTGCAGCATGAGTATATGCAGTAATGAATATTGAACATTCCTCACCACTAAGTCTATGTGCTTCCAACATTGATAGAACTGCTACTGCTATAAAATGGGTTTTGCCAGTGCCAGGAGGTCCCCACACCAATGAAAGATTGTTCTTGAAGTAATGCGTTAGCGCATTTGATTGCGACGATGTCAATTTCAATTTAGGAATTTGTTTAGAAAGAGAAATTAGCTTTTTATCTCCATCTTTCAACTTTTTGAAAAACTTTTCAGTGTTGTCAATTATATCGCATACTGTATCTATTCTCGTCTCATCCAACTTTTTTAGATGTGTTGTAATCCTTGCACTAATATAGTCTGTAAATCTCCGATGCAATAAAAATTTCTGACCTTTTTCAAA
>CAIWTC010000736.1 GCA_903915485.1 uncultured Ignavibacteriales bacterium
CCCGAACTTGCGCCAATGGATTGGATAATCACATTTTCGCCGAGTGCGTTTTTGCGTTTGGTGACTGTCGAAAGCCCGACAGCTATAATTGCAATAGGAATTGCTGCTTCAAACACCTGACCAATTTTCAAACCTAAATACGCTGCGGCAGCAGAAAAAATAACTGCCATTATCATACCCCAAATTACAGACCAAACAGTAATTTCGGGATATGTTTTTTCGGGAAGCATCAGGGGAGTATATTGCTCACCTTCTTTAAGTTCCTTATATGCATTTTCCGGTAATCCCTTTACTTGTGAATTGTGCTCCATAGTCTTTCCGTTATTTCAGTTAATAAAACCATAATTTGCTGAAAATCAGCAGAATTAAAATAATTCAGTTAAACAAAATACTTTTAAAACCGATATTTAACAATTCTATTTAGAAAAGGTTTTTGGGAATTATTTGGTACACGGCGGGAAAATATTTCACAAACCCAAAGATTCTTGTTGATAATCAGAAAATGTGGTATCTAAAAATGAACCTAGGCAATAGTTATGAGGCGATGAATTGGCTGATTTGAGTGAGGTGTGTTTTTTGAGACAGCAGCAACTCATCTGCTTTTTGCAGCAACCATTCTTTATAAGAACAATGAGCTTCGTTAATCACTTTTCCTTTGAATTCTTTAATGACACTTTCGTTAGCTTTACTAATTAATGTCAGGTGTCTGAAGTGGACAAGAAACATTCTGACTTCTGTTTTTATCAAATCGGGAATTTCATTTCTTCTATTCAGGAAATGTTTCAATGCATCTATTTCCTTATCCAGATACTTAATGTTCATTAGTTCATAATTTATTTGTAAACCCAACATCTTGATGGTTATAAAGATATAATAATTTTTGCTTGATGCTAATGATAAATGGCCAAGGGCCTCTTGATAGTTCCCCTTCGACATATTCAAAATTGCTAATGCGATGCAATAGAGACTTTCCTTTTGATTCGGGTTGAGTTTATTCTTCACAACTTTGGAATAATAATTTTCCGGTTTTCCGGCTAGTAACTGTGAATGTAGTATTGTAATGTACAGGTAATTCAGGGGTGAGATCATTTTCTGTCGATCTAATATCCCAAATTCTTTTAAGTCTGAATATGATAAAGTTGAATAATCAGATTCTCCATAAATATCTTTTTCCTGCAGCAGAAAACTAAATAAAGTATTGTAAACAAAGTCTATTGTCCCATAATGCAGATTAGAAAGATTTTGGCGAGTGTAGTCAACGATTTCTTTTGATTTGATTAGATTTTTGCTGAACAATAATTCTGCTAAAAGAAATAACAAAAATGTGCCGGGGAATTTACTGCTCAAGGTCGTTATCTTGGTATTATATTTTCTAAAAAACTCTTTTACATTAACATTATTCTCGGTTCCAACATATAGTTTTTTATTAAGCAAATTCATGTTCAAAGCAATTAATCTTAAATTGATATTTAATATTTCAGCACTATCATAAAAATGTTTGCTGAGTGTATTTACTTTTTCATAGTCAAGTTTGGATTGCGAATATCTATATTGTTCGTACTGAATAATTAAATCATTCATTAAAAATACAGGTGCTGCCAACATTGTGTTTGTGCGCGTTTGCTCATATTCGGCAATTAGTTCTTCAAATAAATCACATAAATTTCGTTTATTCAGCTCCTGCAGCAACAACAGATGCTTCAGTTGCTTGTTGTTTTCCATGACTTTAATTTCAAAATACTTTTCTATAAGTGTTACCATAAGCACGGCATGCTTGCGGATTTTCACACCATTATAGTTTGTTTGCGGATAAATTTTTGAAAACAAATGTTCATAAGTAACTTCGGAGGGATTGTAGGTTTTAAGGCATTTTTGAATTTGCCGAAATAAAACGATTAGATTCTCATTAGTATTAAAAAAGGGGGACTTGAGAAAATTGCTGAAACGGCTATAATCATCCTTATCAAATGAATTGATAAGAGAAACCATTTTATTTTGTTTTTTTTGAGTATCCAAATTGTTTTCTGCTTAGTTATTTTATCTTCATAAATTGTACTGTTAGATTATTCCTAACACTACCATTTTATGGTCGTGACTTTTGATAATATTAAGCCTCGGGCTTTAGCCTTGACATCACTGTTAAAACCTAATAATATATTTTCATCCCACAAATTTTCAATTCTGGTACAAACCTTAAATTTTATCTTGAATGCTATATACAAAAATAAGAATAAAACAGCCTAAAACAGAATAAATTCAATGCTTTCATTAATATTATTCACCATTTAGACGATAAAAACTATAAATTGAATTAGTTATAAGGGTACAAACCGAAAAATTTGTCTTTTATCTTTAGCAACTATTGGTATAGATCAGTACGAATTTCTTTCGATTATTATTATAAGAATTAAAATTATTTTTCACCACTTTAGAAATATCAAACATGAAAAAAATTATACTCCTAATAGTAATCCTAAGCCTTAATATGGTTTATGGTGCTGTCCCAACTGTAACTACTCAAGCAGTCACTAATTTAGCGGCAACAACAGCAACCGGAAATGGAAACATTACCAGTACTGGCGGATTAAGTATTACACAGTACGGTGTATGCTGGGGCACAACAACTACCCCAACCATTGCGCTCGGCACCAAAACTACTCAAGGCGCGGGTGTAGCTGGCGCATTTACTTCAAGTATTACAGGGCTAACGGTGGGAACATTATATTATGTTCGAGCTTATGCTACCAATAGTGCCGGTACAAGTTATGGTACAGAAGTAAGTTTTACTCTTACAAAACCAACAGTAACTACTTCTGCATCCTCAAGTGTTAGCGCAACAACAGCAACCGGAAATGGCAATATTACAAACATAGGTTCATCAAATATTACACAATATGGTGTTTGCTGGAGTAATACTAATTCAACTCCAACTATCTCTGACAATATAACCAATGAAGGTACGCGCGCAATAACAGGTACATATACTTCAAGCATGACAGGATTACCTTCAACTACCCTTTGCTATGTTAGAGCCTATGCTACGAACAGTACAGGAACCGGGTATGGAATTGTGTCTTCTTTCACTACATATTTAAGCGGAGCGGGTACTTCATTAAATCCTTATTTGATTACTAATTTTAATGATCTGAAATATATTTATAATAATATGGCTTGTTGGGCTGCCGGGAAATATTTGAAACAAACCGCAAACATTGATGCCTCAGCTTCTTCATCCATGAATGCCGGTGCCGGTTGGTCTCCTATCGGCGCTTCTGGGGTATCATACTTCGGTGGCAATTATGATGGACAGAATTATACCATCTCGAATCTTTTTATAAACAGAAATTCAAGCTACCAAGGACTTTTTGGTTACACACTAAGCGCAACAATTTCTAATCTAGGAGTTACAACTGCAAATATAACCGGCGGTAGTCAATCCGGCGCATTAGCAGGTTACATAAGTATGACCAATTTAACTAACTGTTACAGTTCTGGTACAGTTAATGGGTATTCAGCCACCATCGATTATGTAGGCGGACTTATCGGACAAACGCAAGGCAGCAGCGTAACTGGTATTACAAGCTGCTATAGCTCTGCATCCATTAGTGTTGGACGCAACTATGTGGGAAGTCTTGCGGGATATATTAATACAGATATAAGTGCTTGTTACAGTACCGGAAATGTTACTGTCACAGGGAATTATGTTGGTGGTTTGATAGGTAATTTAGATAACTGCACAGCAAAGAACAGCTATAGCACCGGTAACATAAGCGGTAGTCTTTATACAGGTGGATTAGTTGGTTATTCAAATGCCGCTACAATTAGCAAATGTTACAGTACCGGAACCGTAAGTGGTTCTACAGATGTTGGCGGACTTGTAGGGCAAGCTGCAGTTACAATGATTTTGAATAGTTACAGTAGGAGCAGTGTTACAGGAACAGCCACTAATGCAGGTGGACTGGTAGGACAGTTTTATTACAGCAGCAGCGATTTTTTTGCTATCATTACTA
>CAIWTC010000737.1 GCA_903915485.1 uncultured Ignavibacteriales bacterium
AATTAGCGTTTGCTGAATTTGACCATGCAAAGTTTTTTATCGTATTTCCTTGAATTGAACTTGCCGTTGATGTTCCGGCACTCAAACTGATTGCAGAGAATGCATTATCAAACGCATTCGTTTTTGTCCATGCAGTTCCGGTACACAACGTAGAATTACCGCCGATATAATTATTTGTTATTATAAATCCCGAACCAATAGTTGAATTTACTTGTATTACGCTATAAGCGACCGATGCTGTTGGTATAAATGAAGCGGTTTCATAAAAACTGTTAGCGTCAATTGTCCATGCGCTGCTGTTATCACCAACATATATTCCATAAGAAGCCGTTCCCCGGCTCAAGAAATTATAGAATGTATTATTGTTAATGATGGTTCCGTCATTCGTTTTTGAATTAGTACCTAAAGCATTTATTACATATAGCGGCCTATTGGCATCTGCCGAACAAGTAAACTGATTATAAGAAAGATAATTATTGTCATTCCCGTATGTTTTTGTGGTTGTCCCAAAATAAACAATGCCACCGGTTGTTGACAAAGATGAACCTTTTAATATGCAATACTTCACAGTATTTGATTGCGCATCCTCTGCGAATTTAATTGTTGATACACCCACCGCACTAGATGTACTTGTATTTGAAATAGTTAAAGATTGTGTTGCACCGGTTGCGTTTATGCGTCCGTCTATAGTAATGTTGTCAGCACCATTCAAACTGATTAGCGGTCCTGCAATGCTTCCAGTGATGCTTGCTGTTACAGTTGGATAAATTGATACTAGCCCGTAACTGGCAGAACCCGTGCCCGTTGCATTAAGTACTGCTGAGGCTGTTTCGGCAGTATTGGCAGTTATTTTTATCGTGATTGATGTTTTATGTGTGCCCGCATTAATTGCGTCAAATGCAGCCTTTAGTGTAGTATAACTTCCGGTAAGTGTGCCGCCGGTTGCAGTAAGTGTGATTTGTGATTTTGCAATAGGTGCAAGTAAAAATATTATAAGTAATAATACATGTGAATTTATAGTTCTCATATAGAGGTCTCCTTTAGTGCGTTAAAAACTATCATCCCGTAATGAAAGTTATTCATATTATCGGAATTAGTTATTATACATTGAAGGCTTTGGCAGGCTAAAACAGAAGACATATTTTAAATGTTTATATGCCGTAATTGTTAACTTCATGTCAATAGCTTTATTTTACAAAACAGCCCAATAATTGTTTAATAGCACAAAACTTAGTAACTATTTATTAATCATCTGTTTGTCATAGAAAGATTGCATAAAGCATATGTTTTCCTTATTTTTTCAGCATGTATTTTCCCTTACATTTTGCGAGAGATGCAGGGGTCGTATATAAGAAGGTCCAATGCCAAGAAAACTGAGGACATAAATTGACTATTGTGACAAGCTCTTTACATGATAAAATTTTCAAGATGCTATAAAACCAGGATAAAGTGATGAATTCTCAAAAAAAATTGCCTAAACTGCTAACCCTTCTTTCTGGATTCACGCTTTCAGATTTTATAAAATTCAGTAAGTTTGTTAACTCTCCGTACTTTAACGAAAGTCCGTTATCAGTGCATTTGTTTGAGTATTTATTTATTGCAGCCAAAAAGGGAACACTAAATGAAATATCGCAGCAGATGATGTATACTGAACTTTTCCCCGGAGAAACTTTTTCCCCGCCCCGTATACGGCAGATTACTACCCGGTTGGCTTCTCTTATAGAATCTTATTACCGGCAGGTTAACCTTGAAGGAATGGCAAATTTTCAACAAGTATTTTTAATTCGTGAACTGAACCGCCGCGGTCTTGCTTCCCAATTCGGAAGCAAACTCAAGGAGTACGAAGAATTAAAGACTAAATCGCATATAACGGACCCTTACTTTCTGATGGGGGATTTAATTATTAAATACGAGGCATACCGCTTTCAGCAAGCTAGTCTTGATTATAAAAACAGCCTCAACACAATCGAAGGTATAAATGAAGTAGCGGAGAGACTTTACCTGGTTGTTAAACTTGTAGCAATAAACATGAGATTGCTGAATAGCCTGATGACAGGTCAGGATATGCCCATCGCTGAAACAAAAATCTTTCTTGAAGAAAAAAGAAATGTAATTTTTGTTTACGAAGAGAAATATCCCGGACTTGTTTTGTTATTCAAATTTGCCGAACTGCTTTGTTTTTTTAATATTGATAATACTCGTAAATTGATTGAATTTACACGGGTTAATATATCCAAAATATCTTACGGCATATTAGACATGGTATATAATTCTCTATTCAATTATCTCTACATGCACGATATACTTAAAAATTCAGCTATGACTTTGATAGTGCTAGAGGATATAGAAAAGATAGGAACTTTAGGCAGGAGAAGAATCATTACACCTCTGCAGTTTTTATTTCTGACTAAGCTTATTTCCAAATCTAAATCCCGGGAACATATTGAAGTTCAATTAGAAAAGTTTAGCTTGAACCTTCACTCTGATTACCGTGAATATGCGTACAGCATTTCGTTGGCAATGATTAAAATGTCAATAGGGGAATTTCAGGAGGCGCTTACTATACTCTCGCCACTTCCTCAAAGCGATTCTTATACGGGCTTAACAGTTCGCTTGTTAATACTTCAGATAAAATATGAGCTAAAATATCTTAAGCATATTAAAGCAGAGATAGACGCAGTCAGGCATTATATAAGGCGGCGCACCGCGATACCTTTGGTTATACTTGAAAGTGTGAAGACCTTCTTGAGTTACTACAATCGTTTGCTGTCACTTGCCAAAAAAAGATCACCTGATATCAATCTATTTCTTGCAGAAGCAGACGAACCATGCTTTTCCCGCGACTGGATAATAAAAAAAGCCTTGGAAATCCAAGGCCTGTAAATTTTATATTTAAAATCAGATAAGCTATATTTATTGCGATTCTTTATCCATCATGGCATGCATGATGCTGTGCTTTCTTCCATATGCAAAGTAAATTACTAATCCGATTGCGAGCCATCCGAATAACCTATACCAATTGTCAACGGGAAGCGAGAACATGAGAATCATACAAGTGATAATTCCAAGTACAGGAACCAGCGGTACGAAGGGCGCACGGAAAGGCCGTTCAGCGTTGGGGTTGGTCTTCCTCATGATAAGTACTGCCGCACACACTACTACGAATGCAAACAAGGTGCCGATATTAACCAGCTCTGCTAATATTCTTAACGGAAGCAATCCGCCGAGAATTGCAACGAAGATGCCGGTAGCAATCGTTGATTTCCAAGGAGTTCTGAACTTTTCATGAACTGCACCGAAGAATGATTTTGGCAATAGTCCGTCTCTTGCCATTGCAAGAAAAATTCTTGGCTGACTTAACATCATCACAAGCAATACGGAAGTAATACCTGCAAGTGCGCCTAAAGAAATGATGAACTGTGCCCATCCCAATCCTCTTGACGCGAATGCTGCTGATACGGGTGCATCAATATTAATCTGTTCACGCGGAACCATTCCCGTAAGTACTGCCGCAACCGCAATATATAATACTGTACATAGAATCAATGAAGTGATGATTCCAATCGGAACATCTCTCTTGGGATTCTTTGCTTCTTCAGCATGTGTTGAAACTGAATCGAAACCGATGTATGCGAAGAATATCATTGCCGCGCCTGCAAGGACGCCAACAGGAGCGCCGCCTTTAGCTGTGTCTCCCAAAATAGTTTTACCGAAGAAACTAATTCCGGTATATCCGAAAGGAGCGAAAGGTTTCCAGTTGTTAGGGTCAATGTAAAACGCACCGACAATAATTACCATCAGTACAATCACTAATTTTATTCCGACCATCACAGTATTAAATCCTGCGCTTTCACGGATACCCTTCACCAAAATAATAGTGATTACTAATGCAATGATGATTGCCGGAAGGTCAACCATTGCACCGGTGGAAATAAATGTTCCGGTGTCAAGATTAAAATCGGTGGGCGATCGCTGAAACTTGGGCAAGACTTCCCACCCGAATATCCCCATAAAGTCCTGAAAATAATGAGACCATCCGTGGGCGACTGTTGCAGATGCAACCGCGTATTCAAGAATTAAATCCCAGCCGATTATCCATGCAAGTAATTCGCCAAGTGTGGCATAAGCATATGTATATGCTGAACCGGCAACAGGCACCATCGATGCAAACTCTGCATAACAGAGTGCGGCAAAGATGCATGCAAGTCCTGCAAACACAAATGATAAAATAATTGCAGGGCCGGCTTTATCGTGAGCGGCGATGCCCGTCAAAACGAATATACCCGTCCCGATGATTGCACCTACACCAAGAGAGGTAAGCGCTGCAGGTCCGAGGATTCGTTTTAGGCGGTCTTCTCCTTTGAGTTCTGCCAGTAACACATCTAACGGTTTTTTAGCAAATAATTGATTCATCTATTACCTTTCGATTAATTTGAATCTTTCGACTTATTATGGATTTATTATGGTCTGCTCTTAATAGCCTGTTTTATGAAAAATATTTTACATAAAATTAAGCCCTGAAAAATTATGCGAGGTTTTAGAGCAGCCTCATTAAAATGTAAGAAACCTATGCAAAGATATTATGTTTATTGGTTATTTCAAAAATGATAATTGCTTGCCATGACTAACTAATAATTTCAAAGACAGTCTTCTTCATTTTGAACCAATTGCTCGAGAGTTTCTCTTTTGCGGATGATTTTCCAATCACTTCCATCAACAAATACTTCTGCGGGTCTTAATCTTGCATTGTAGTTTGATGCCATGGCCATGCCGTATGCTCCTGCAGAGAGAACTGCTATCAATTCGTCTTGCTCCGGGGCTTCTATTTCTAATTCTTTGCCGATGAAGTCACCGCTTTCACAGAGTGGACCAACGACATCATAAATTTTCTTTTCGCGATTTTTCGTATTTACAGTAACTATCTGATGATAAGCATCATAAAGACTTGGGCGGATGAGTTCGCTCATTCCCGCATCTGTAACAATGAAATTTTTATTACCATTTTTTTTGAGGTACATAACTTTCGAAATTAACGCAGAAGAATTTGCGGAAAGAAATCTACCGGGTTCAAGAAATATCGTCATGCCTGAAGCCTTTAACGGTGCTATTACAGTCTTAGTGAATTCCTCAAAAGGGAAGTCGCTTTCGTTGTCATATTGAACGCCGAAGCCGCCGCCGATATCAAAGTGATGAAGGGTGATTCCTTTTTCTCTAAGTCTAGCGCACATTGCTAAAGTCTTTTCGATTGCCTCTGCATAAGGTTCAGTAGTTGCAATCTGTGAACCGAGGTGCATATCCACACCGGCGAATTTAATATTCGGTAATGATTTGTCCTGATAAATAATTTCAGCCTCTTCCAATGGAATGCCGAATTTATTTTCAGCCAATCCTGTCGAAATGTAAGGATGAGTTTTTGCATTAACATTTGGATTAACTCTCAGTGCAACTCGCGCGGTTTTATTTAAGGTGCCTGCGATTCTGTCAATCTGAATAAGTTCTCCGTAGGATTCAACTTTAAAAAGAAGTATTCCTTGCTCAAGTGCAAAAGTAATTTCTTCTGCAGATTTACCAACACCGCCGAGCAGTATGGATGCGGGTGAAACTCCTGCGCGGACTGCACGGTAAAGTTCTCCTGCTGAGTTTACATCTGCTCCTGCGCCAAGTGAACTGAGGTGACGAATGATGCTGAGATTATAATTTGATTTTACAGCGTAAAATATTTTAAAGTTCGTTCCATGCAATGCGTTGCTTAGTAGGTTGAACCTGTCAGTGAAATATTTCTTGCTATAAACAAAAAACGGAGTGCCTGTTTTTTCTGCAATGGAACTTATATTAACTCCTTCACAATGCATTTCGCCTTCATCAGAGTAAGAAAAATATTTATTCTTGCTTAATGAATTTAACAGGGAGTCTTCAAAATTTCTATTTATATTTTTCGCAGTGTTTGCCATTTGTCTCTCGAAAATTTTAATGTAATAACCGTTGTATAAAGAATAATGTAAATCGGCATGGCAATCCATGCGCCTAAGATGCCGCCCTTAAGGTATATTCCAAACAGATATGAGAAAGGGACGAAAATAAATACATTGCAGAGAACTTCTGATGCCATCACAAATGATGTTTTGCCAATTGACTGAAGTCCGTTTGCAAGAACAATCCCGATGCCGTAAAACACTTGTGCAATTCCTGCTATACGCATTGCGGGTATTGCAGTGGCAATAATGTTTTTGTCTTCAGTGATAACTGATAATAATAATTGTGGAAAGCCGATAAATAAAACAGCAAGGGATAAAGTATATAGCGTTGCCAGTTTTGCCGTGTCATAGCCATAGTTCTTTGCGAGTTGAATATTGCCGTCACCGACAGCATTCCCGACCAATGTTTGTGCCGCTACTCCAAAACCGAAGCAGGGGAGAATAGACAAGAACAAAGAGCTGATAATAGTTTGAGTTGCTGCCTGCTGAACGGTTCCGATTAGTCCCGTGATTGCTACAAAGGAAAGAAAGCCGACAAGGATAAAAATATTCTGAAAAGAAACAGGAAGTGAAATTTTAATAATAGAACGGATAAGGCTTTTATCGATTCTCAAACTTCTTAGGAAATGAAACACTTTAGAATATCTCGGTAGTGACGAGACTGAAAAATAAAATGCAGCATCAACAATTGTGGCAAGAGAAGAACCTAATCCTGAACCTTTGATTCCCATTGCGGGGAAGCCGAATTTCCCATATATCAAGACATAGTTGAATATTATATTGAGGAAGTTAACGATGATACCCGAAACCATAAATACCCGCGTGTGTCCTGTTCCGAAATAGAAACCACGAAATGAAACAGTTATAAGAAAAAACGGCAGTCCTATCAACCGGAAGAAAATAAAATCTCCTGCAAGAGCGCCGACTTTATAGTCCTTTGCAAATAGCTGTGCTATGAAATGCGCGTTAAGCATTCCAATAGCGGAAACAACAATCCCAATTAGTACTGAGATGACTATGGAATTGTTTAATGCCAGGCTGCACGCATCATAATCCTTCTCGCCGAAACGGCGGGCGATGATAACATGTGTGCCTGTTGCCAAACTGGAAAAAAAACTTACGATAGCCCAGGTTGCAAGAACGCTGATGCCCATTGCGGCAAGTGCATACTCAGCCTCATTTAAATGTCCGACCATTGCTGCATCAACAATTGAAACCACCATTTGAGCTGAAAGACCTGCGATTGCGGGTAGAGCCATTCGAAGGATTTTTTTGTAATATCCGTCTTGATGTAAGAAAATCATATAATTTAAATTTAATAATTCTATAGCCTGAAAAAAAGTTTCTTTTTATATATTTCAACATTATTTTAAAATTATTACAATATTATGAGGAACTTATGAATATTCAGCGCTCAGCAGGAATTATTTGTCATCCGACATCTTTTCCGAATAAATTCGGCATTGGTGATTTGGGACCTGAGGCATTTCATTTTCTTGAATTCATGGAATCGTGCGGACAAACTTTGTGGCAGGTCTTTCCGCTTGGACCAACCGGTTATGGCGACTCTCCTTATCAGTGCTTCTCCGCTTTTGCAGGAAATCCGCTTTTGATAAGTCCTGAACTGCTTCTTCAGGATGAACTACTGACATGGGCTCAGGTTGAGAGCGATGAAAAACATAACCCTTATTCTATTGACTTTGGTCCGGTCATTGAATCGAAATATAAACTGCTTCGCACTGCATATGAAGCATTCAAAGTTCAGACTGAGCACAGCTACCGTAAAGATTTGGAAAAGTTCAAGAAGGAAAATGATTTCTGGCTTGATGACTATTCATTATTTATGGCAGTGAAAGCATATCATGGTGGTGCATTGTGGACTACATGGGATGAAGATATTGCGCTCCGCAAAAATGGAGCAATAAAAAAGTGGAAAGAAAAACTTTCAGATGATATCAACTATCAGGTATTTCTTCAATATGTATTTTCACGGCAATGGCATGCTGTAAGAAAATTTGCGAATCAAAAGAATATAAAAATCATTGGTGACCTTCCGATATTTATTGCGTATGATAGTTCTGACCTTTGGGCTAACAAAGAATTATTTACTGTAAGTGAAACCGGGAAATTAATTTCGGTAGCGGGTGTTCCGCCTGATTATTTCAGTGCAACGGGACAGTTGTGGGGAAATCCTCTTTACCGATGGGATAAGATGCAGGAAGATGATTTCCATTGGTGGAGAAATAGGATTTCTAAATTAATGGATATTGTTGACATCATCCGCATCGACCATTTCCGCGG
>CAIWTC010000738.1 GCA_903915485.1 uncultured Ignavibacteriales bacterium
GCGCATTCGTGCAATTGCAGGTAGATATATCTATGGCAAAAATGATGATGATTTAGCGGAGGTGGTCGGGAGGCTATTAAAAGAGAGAGGGATAACCCTTTCAGTCGCAGAATCTTGCACGGGTGGATTAATTGCTCATAGAATAACTAGTTTTTCAGGCTCAAGTGACTATTTCGAACGCGGAGTTATTTCTTACAGTAACGCTTCGAAAGTTGAAGTTCTAGGTGTTGATGAAGATACTATTGCAAATTTTGGTGCAGTAAGTCCTCAGGTTGCATGTCAAATGGCGCAAGGGATAAGGTCTATCAGCGGTACCGAAATTGGAATAGGTGTAACAGGAATTATGGGACCTACCGGCGGAAGTGCCGAGAAACCAATAGGTTTGGTATATATTGGATATGCAGATTCTAAAATAACTGAGTCGATAGAACTAAGATTAAGCAGTAATAGAATCCTTAATAAAGAAAGGGCTGCACAGGCGGCGTTCAGTTTAGTGCGGAAGATGATTTTAGGTATTTCTCTAGATGCCTAGAGTTTTTATTGCTTTGGAATTACCTCCGGCCAAAAGGGAAGAGTTGGAGCAGTTTTGCAAAGTAAATGATTCTCTATCTAAATTTACATGGGAAGATAAATCTAAGCTTCATCTGACCATTAAGTTTATCGGGGAAATGCCGGCGGGTGATATTGAAAGATTAAAAGTAAAATTAGCTGAGACAAAATGTAGCGCAGTTAAAACTAATTTTATGATGACTAGTGTTATTTCTAAGAATAATTCTCCATCAATAGTGTGGGCTTCGCTTAGGGTAACTTCGGAGCTTAAAAGTCTTGTCGATGCTTGTGAAGAAATATTATCCGGTAATTTTTCGGTGCAAAAGGAAATACGGGAATATTCACCGCATATTACTTTGCTAAGGGTAAAGCCACATTATGATTTTGATGAGATAAATAAATTTGAAGGAATTGAATTAAATTCCGATGAGTTTGTGATGAATAAATTAGTGCTGTATCAGAGTGAACTATTTGCAAAAGGTTCAAAATATACAGAACTTGCAGAATATGATTTAGTAATTTGATTAATAAAAATAAATAGGAGAAATCTATGAGTGATTTTAACGAAAAAATGAAAATTGTTGATGAAGCAATTGTTACATTAGAGAAATCTTATGGTAAGGGAATTTTAATGCGCCTTGGTGACGGTGTTATAAACCGTATTGAAGCTATCCCTACAGGTGCACTGTCATTAGACAACGCCTTGGGTATAGGCGGGCTTCCTCGCGGACGAATTGTAGAAATTTATGGACCTGAATCAAGCGGAAAAACTACTGTGTGTTTGCACACGATTGCAGAAGCACAGAAATTAGGCGGATTAGCAGCATTCATAGATGCTGAGCATGCGCTTGATGTTGGTTACGCAAAACGCTTAGGCGTTGATACCGCTAATCTATTGATTTCACAGCCCGATTTCGGTGAACAGGGATTGGAAATCGTAGATGCGTTGGTTCGAAGCAATGCACTTGATATCATTGTAATCGATTCTGTTGCAGCATTAGTCCCTCGTTCTGAAATTGAAGGCGACATGGGCGATGCTCAGATGGCAAATCAAGCAAGGTTGATGTCGCAGGCATTAAGAAAACTTACCGGTGCAATTGCCCGTTCAAAGACCTGCGTAATTTTTACAAATCAGTTGAGAATGAAAATCGGCGTAATGTTTGGAAATCCTGAAACGACAACGGGCGGAAACGCATTAAAGTTTTATGCATCTGTCAGGATGGATATTAGAAAAATCGCTCAGATAAAAGACGGTGCTGAGGCAATTGGCAGCCGTGTTAAAGTTAAAATTGTTAAAAGTAAAGTTGCTCCGCCGTTTAAAGAAGTTGAATTTGATATTCTTTACAATGAAGGAATCAGTAAGTCGGGTGATGTACTCGATTTAGCAACTAACTTTAATATCGTTAAGAAAAGCGGTGCATGGTTTACATACAAAGAAGACCGTTTCCAAGGCAGAGAAGCATTCCGTCAGAGAATGATTGACAACCCTGCATTATTTGATGATATTGCAGCAGCAGTAAAAGAAAAATTAGGTTTTTCAGGAGCTCCGGCATCTGATGAACCTGTAGAAAAAACTGCTACCGTTAAAGAAAAAAAATCATCTAAATAATTCTTGACCTACCTTATAAACTCTATTGTTAAAGTGACCGAGAAGAAAGCCTCGGTCACTTTTGATAATGGGGAAGCATTACTGCTCCCGATTGATGTCATATTTAAATTCCAACTGAGAAAAGGCGATGAGCTTAATGAGGAAACATTCCAAAGTTTGCTTATAGAATCGAATAAGGTTAGAATTATGGAGGCATCCCTAAGGTATTTGGCTTTGAGGATGCATAGCGCTTCTGAACTATATACTAAGCTTCTTAAGAAAAAATATGATAAAGAACTGATAAAATCAGTCTTGACGCAGCTTCAAGAAAATTCGCTTTTAGATGATGAAAGGTTTGCACTGCAGTTTACTTTAGAGTGTTACTTCCACAGGAAATACGGGAAGACTAAGCTAATTGCAATGCTGAAGCAAAGGGGAATCAAGCCGCCTATTATTGATAAGGCATTGGCTTCACTAGGAACACCTGAAGAAGGGGAGGAAACTCCAGTTCAGTTTGTAGCAAGGAAAAAAATAAGACAATTGAAAGCAAGGCAGCTTCCGAACTCAGAGATATTCAAAAAAACCGCTGCCTATCTAATGCAAAGAGGATTCAACTTTGGGGAAATTAAGTCTGCAATTAATTCAATCCTCTCAGACCAACCTGATGAATCAGAAGAGTATCCTGATTTCTAAAAAGCCTTAATGCCTTCTTCGGCATCTGCATATATGCTAAAAAATTTATTATAGCCAGTAATCTCAAATATTTTTTTGTTGCTGTCGTTAAAGGCTGAAAAAGCAATCTTCCCTCCAAGTCTCGTTAGTTTTTTTGAGACTATCATAAACAGCCTAAGCCCTGCACTTGAAATGAATGACAGTTTATTGCAGTCAATGAGTATGGTATACTTTTTCTGTTCGTCAACTATTTCATCTAGTTTCTGTTGCAGGTTTTCACCTGAAAGAATATCAAGCCTGCCGTCTAACTCAACTACTGTAACATTCGGTAACTCTCTAATATTTATGACCATTATTATCCTCCAAGGATTATTTTTAATTTATCTTTATTATCTATTCGGAGATATTGTTTTTCTTGAGCCAAATTATTAATTATTATAAGTCCTTTGCCGCCAATTTTTGCTGATTCTAAGTTGGTTTCATTTTCGTGATGAAACTCAAAAGGGTTGAAAGGTTCAGCCTCGTATTCAATTTCGATAGAAACTTCTTCAGCGGATTTTTGTACTTCAATAA
>CAIWTC010000739.1 GCA_903915485.1 uncultured Ignavibacteriales bacterium
AACTGCCGTCTTGGTAGTAGTAGTTTTATATACTCCGCTCCCGTTTGTCCCTGCAAATAAATATCCATCCGGATTAAACGCCAACGAAGTTACGAATGTGTTTTGCAGTCCGCTCACAACAGGGGTCCAGTTGCCATCAGCAGTCGATAGATAATATACGCCGCTGCCTGTCGATACAAAAACAATCCCTCTTGCATTAACAGCAATTGACTGGACATTTGTACTTACCAAACCGGAATTAATTTGTGTCCAGTTAACCCCTCCGTTAGTTGAGCGGAATACTCCTGCGTTTGTTCCCGCAAAAACATTCCCGGATTTGTCCACTGCCAGAGCGCTTACCGCAGTAGTCATTCCAATAAACGAACTATTCCAAGTTGCTCCATTATCAGTTGAGCGGCATACTGCGCCATCCATATTCCCGGCAAATACTTTACCGTTTGCACCGGTAGTGACCGAATAAGTATTCGAGAGATTAAGAGCCGTTGACCATGTGTCGCCGTCATCTAGTGAGCGCATCACGCCATATCCTGTTGAAGCAAAAATGGTTCCGTTCGGACTTAGTGCAAGTGAATTCAGCGTCCACAAACCATCATTATTTATCTTTGTCCAGGTACTTCCATTATCTGTGCTGCGGTAAACACCGTTGGCAAATCCGCCTAAAATCACATAGCTTTTTTGACTTATTATTATTGCATTATATCTGCTTACATCCAATCCACTAACCAACTGCGTCCAATTATTTCCGCTATCATATGAACGGAATACGCCCGATTCTGATGATGCTGCAAAAACATTGCCGTCGGTATTTATTGCAATTGCGGCTATTCTGGTATTCACAAGTCCTGAATTTGATTTTGTCCAAGTATTTCCATCTGCCGAAATAAACATTCCTTCACCAAAAGTTCCCGCAAGAATATTTCCGTTTGATAACGAATTAATTGCCCTAGTATAAGTACCTGTTAGTCCGTTATTTATCGAAGACCAACTATTCCCGTTATCGGTTGAACACTTTATACCATTACTAACCGTTCCGGCAAGTATAGTCCCGTCAGGACGAATGTATATTGAAAGAATGTCGCTGCTGGAAAGCCAAAGATTTAACTGCATCCACGATGCTCCGTTATCAGTGCTTCTCCAAACCTGCCTGTCTGTACCCGCAAAGATGTGACCTTGAGAGTTAAGTACAACCGTGAAGAATGATGAGATAGAAGAACTGCTTTCACTTAACATCATCTGCCAGTTATTTCCATTGTCGGTTGATTTAAGCAATCCGGAACCATGTACACCAAGATATAAATCTCCAGCAGGACTAATGCTAATCGAAGTAATTGATGAGATATTAAAAGGTATGTTCAGCAGTTCCCAGTTATTGCCATTATTTGTTGAGCGGAAAAATCCGTTGTAATAAGTTCCCGCAAAAACAAGTCCGCCTGCTTTTGCAGCAAGACAATAAACCATGTCCCCCGTTGCAATCCCATTTGATAATTTTTCCCAATCCTTACCATTATTGGTCGTACGAAAGACGCCATTACTGTTTATTCCCGCGAAGATATACCCTTCAGCGCTTACTGCAACTGCATTGGCATATCCGTTAGAAATACCATTACTGATATTTACCCAAGTATTTCCATTATCTGAAGATGTATAAACCCCATTGGTTGTTCCTGTAACAATTTGTCCGTTTGGCGAAACGACCGTTGTAAGAATATATCCTCCAAACGGTCCGTTTGTTGCCTGCCAAAGGTCTTGCGCGCTTAACAATATTGAATAAGCAATTACCAATAATACTATACGGTACTTCATAGTACCTCCTGAATTTTTGTCTGTCGTTTCATCTTCAATTAGAAGAACCAAAAAAGTAAATAACTGTATGAACAATATAAACTTTTTTCTGTCTACAAATTTAAACTGTAGGAGTTAGTAAATCTCCAAATCAATCAAGCCTATTATTATCCAGGGGACTAATAATAAAACTTAAACTTCATGATTCCACGCTCAATGAAAGCTATAAAGTCTTACAACTTCCCCTTAACTTCAATCTTTATAACCGTTGCAATTTTGTTAGGCGCAACAGCGGGGACATTTATTATCAAACCATCAACGGATGCAGTTGTACTCAATTTTGCTTTGCTTTCTAGCAAACTTACTTCAACAACCTGGTCAGTAATTTCAGGGATTATTAATTTCCCATCTTTTGGCCAATCGAATACTGAAATGTAAAGTGTAATTCCCGAGGCTGTTTCTTTACTTGTGCATCTTCCCCATGCTAAAGGTTTAATGGGACTTGCTTTAGTTGAATAAATCGCCTCGCTGTTTACCTTCATCCATGCGCCGATTTCTTTTAATCGTTCAATGCTTTCCTGCGGAAATTCTCCATCAGCTTTTGGGCCTATGTTCAATAAATAATTTCCACCCTTTGATGCAATGTCAATTAAATTTCTGATTAGAGTTTCTGAACTTTTCCATTTATGGTCAGCAGTCTTAAATCCCCAAGTCCCATTCATTGTCATGCAGGTTTCCCAATCCTTTCCGTCGAGGTCAGCTAAGTTAGGAATTTTCTGTTCGGGAGTCTTAAAGTCACCCGGATAATTTGGCCGCTTCAATCTGTCATTAGTTATTATATACGGTTGAAGTTTCAGAGCAGGTTGAAATTTTTCTGCAAACTCATCGGTCATTCCGGTCGGAGTGTCCCACCATAATACTGCAATGTCGCCATAGTTTGATAAAATTTCATACACCTGAGGAACAGCGACTTTATCTATGTACTCAGCCATAGTCTTGGTGGTTTGTGCTGCATCCCAATGACCGTTATTAGCCTTAGTAAATTCGTCAATCTTGGAGGAATCAGGATTTGGCCATCCTTCCGAAGTTGCTTTTCGCGCAGCAGCACCGCCGGGATTGTTCCAGTCCTGTGCGTGAGAATAATAGAACCCCAGTTTGATGCCGTACTTCCTGCACGCTTCGGCAAGAGGTTTCAGTAAATCTTTTCCGTATGGAGTTGCATCAACAACATTCCACTTACTCGCTTTACTTTCAAATAATGCAAAACCGTCATGATGTTTTGAAGTAATTACGATATACTTCATCCCTGCATCTTTAGCCATCCTAACCCACGCATCGGCATCATACTTTACCGGATTAAACTGCTTTGCATACTGCTGATATTCTGCAACGGGAATTTTTCCTCGATTCATTATCCACTCACCCGCCTTATTGATTTCGCGGCCGTTATGTGAACCTGCGGCAACGGCATACACACCCCAGTGAATGAACATTCCAAAGCGCGCCTCCCTCCACCACTTCATCCGCTCATCACGGGATAATTCCTGGGCAAAAATTAGCTGCGATGAATATATCACCGCCACAATAAGAAACAACATCTTCTTCATAACTGTATCTTTCAATAATACTCGGATAAATGTAACCAGCTTTGCCTCTGATACTCCCGATACCATCAGCGGCTAAACATAATTTTTATTTTTTTAACTTAAATTCAACCGGATAAAGAATATAAACCTTTACCGCCATTGAATGATAAATAGCGGGAGTGAACTTTGTATAGTTCACCGCGATTAATGCCGCTTCATCTAGATTCATATCCACACTTTTATAAGTTTCAACTGACATTATATCACCGTTCTCATGCACAAGCG
>CAIWTC010000740.1 GCA_903915485.1 uncultured Ignavibacteriales bacterium
GACCGCTGTTTATTTTCTTATCTGCTCAGGCTGAAAATAGTGATTTCAGGAAAGGCATGGAACACGGAGCTGATGACTATTTAACCAAGCCCTATAAACTTCAGGAACTTCTAAATGCAATTCACACGCAGATTTCTAAGCGAATCGAATTAATCAAGAACGGAACTTTCAATGAAATATTGTTTAAAGAAGCCGATATCTTCGAGAGTGGAGCCGCAGATAGAATAGTTACCGGTGATAATAGAACAGTGCAAATTGGTTATGAAAGTACCGAAGAGAGTATTCCACATCTTGATGGCAAAGCTCACTACTATGAAATACATAAATTTATTCTTCCTGAATCGAATCAAAAAAACCGCATTGGCGAAATTGCAATTGATATTACCGTGCGCAAGCGCTTGGAGGAAACGGTAAGCATAGCCAACAAAGAACTTGCATTTCAATATATAGAGAAGCAAAAACAGGCAGATGAATTAATTGTTACTAATAACTTATTGGCAAGTTTTGGCCTAAACAATGTTCTTATGGAACAATCACCCATAGCCATTGAACTTTATGATTCGGATGGTTTACTCGTAAGTGTTAACTCTGCTTGTTTAGATATGTTTGGAATAGTAAATACAAAAGCAATTGGCCGCCTTTCTCTATTTGATGATCCTAACATCTCCTCTAATCACAAAAAAGATTTAAAGCAAAAAAAATCAATCCAATATCGAGCTTATTTTGATTTTAATAAGGTTAAAGATCTGAATCTTTATAAAACCTCAAAATCAGGGAAAATCTATCTCGACACAATAATTACACCCATTCAAATGGGTGGTGAGAATATAAGAGGATATTTGGTTCAGATTCAAGATATCACCGAGCGCAAGCAGTCCAAAGAAGCCTTAAAGATACGCGAATTACATTTCCGTTCGATAACTTCTTCTGCCAGCGATGCTATGATTACAGCAACTAACGAAGGAATCATTATTGACTGGAACGGATGTGCTGAAAAAATATTCGGATATACAGAGGATGAGGCAATTGGTAAAAATTTAACTATAATAATTCCAGAGAACAATGTTGAAAATCACATTAAGGGCATGAATAGAAGGGCGCAAGGCGGAGAGGCACATGTTATGGGCAAGACTGTTGAATTAAGCGGCATGCATAAGAACGGAAATGAATTCCCGATTGAATTATCATTATCTACCTGGGAAACAGCTGAAGGAAAATTTTCATCTGCAATAATTCGCGACATAACTGAACGCAAGCAGGTTGAGTTATTAATTCAACAACAAAACCGTCAGCTAAAAGAAGTCAATGCCACAAAAGATAAACTGTTTTCCATAATTGCACACGACTTAAGAGGTCCTTTTACTGTTTTACTTGGGCTAACTCAATTGATGGCAGAAGATAGTAAAGAATATACACCATCAGAAATTGAAAAATTATCAAATACATTACACGGTTCGGCAGTAAATATTCATAAACTAATAGAAGATTTATTAGTATGGGCACAATTACAAAAAGGCGCAATCAATGTTTCTTCGACAGAGTTTAGTCTGTTTGATGCTTATTTAGAATGCAAAGAATCAATAGAGCAGAGTGCTTTGAAAAAAGGAGTTACCGTTGTTAATGAAATTCCTGAAGCGATGAAAATATTTGCAGATGAAAATATGATTAAATCACTTTTAA
>CAIWTC010000741.1 GCA_903915485.1 uncultured Ignavibacteriales bacterium
TAAATAATTATATTTTGATAATCCATTTAGTTAAACTACGAGTTAATGAAAATTTTAATAATAGGTTCATCGGTCTTAGACCATATTAGAAGTGCTGATAGTTTCCGGTTTCAGCCGGGAGGTGTCTTTTATACATCTGCAGCGTTGTCAAATTTAAAAAATGATACAGATGAGTATTTCCTTTGCACAGGAATAGAAGAACAAGTGATTGAGATTTTTCAACCCGCGTTCGAAAAGTTTTCACTTGAGTATTCCAAACGGGTGGAAAGAATTCCCAGAGTGCACTTAACAATTCATGCTGAAGCGGAAAGATGTGAAAAGTTTGAAAGTATAAATAAAAAAATTGATATCCCATTTTCGGAATTACATTCGTTCGATGCAATATTAATTAATATGATTTCCGGCTTTGATATTGAATTGGGTGATTTGCAGTTAATCCGTAAGTCATTTAAAGGATTAATATACTTTGATGTTCATTCTTTGGCTCGCGGGGTTGGTGATTCGCTTGTTAGAGAATTCCGTCCGATACCTGACTTTGATTTATGGAGCGCGAATATTGACATCATCCAAGCAAATGAAAATGAAATAAAATGTCTTTCATCTAAAACGGATGAAACTGAAATTGCAGAAGAACTAATTGCAAGCGGAGTGAAAATTCTTTTAGTCACCAAGGGTGAAAATGGTGCAGATGCATACTATACCGAAAACGGATTAAGCCATATTGAGCGCATGCCCGCTGACAAAACAAATGTTAAAAACAAAGTCGGGTGCGGAGATGTGTTCGGTGCATATTTCTTTAAAACATATTTAGAATCGTACGATATAATTAAATCCCTGAAAACAGCTGTGGCAGCAGGCGGACAGACAACAGAAATAGATGCAATTGACGGAATATTTAAAATTAAAATTGAGAACAATTAAAAATGAATAACAAAAAAATATTAATTATAGGTGCGAGCGGAATGCTCGGTCAGAGATGTGCAAAATTATTTTCTTCAATGGAAAATGTGAAAACTTTATGTGCTTCAATCGATGAAACAATCCGATTTGAAAATGCGGAGTACATGACGGTGGATGTTACTGATGAAATTCAAATTCAAAATATTATTATGAATTTTCTCCCTGATGTTATCATTAATGCTTCTGCCTACACTAATGTCGATAAATCTGAAACTGAAAGAGATTTATCCTGGAAGATTAATGTTAGCGGTGTAAAATACATGGCGGAGACGGCAAAAAAAATCGGTGCGCATATAATCCATATATCATCAGACTATGTGTTTGACGGGAAGAACGGACCATATTCCGAAAGTGAAGTTCCCAACCCGATAAATTATTATGGTCTTACAAAACTTGAAGGTGAAAATGCAGTCACTAACAGTGGTGCCGATTATACAGTTATCCGCACGAATGTTCTCTATGGAATAATTCCAAGCGGAAGACTTGATTTTGTCCGCTGGGTAGTTGATAGTATAAGAAGCAGTAAACCAATAAAAATAGTTTGTGACCAAATAAATAATCCCACTTTTATTGATGATCTGGTAAGTGCAATCGCTTTAGTAATTGAAAAGAAAAAATTTGGTTTATATAATGTAGGCGGAAAAGAATTTCTTGACAGATATGAGTTTACTATGCGCATAGCGGATGTTTTTAATCTGGATAAAAGTTTCGTTACAAAAATTGTTACTGAAGAATTAAATCAACCCGCGCCGCGCCCGCTGAAATCCGGATTGCTTAATGACAAGGCGCAGTTAGAGTTAGGTTATGCGCCAATCGACTTGGATGAATCGCTAATAAGAATGAAAAATGAGTTGAACCTATGAAAAAAATATTTTTATTTCTCTTAGTTGCCGGTACTATTTTCGCACAAAGTAGTGTCCCGCAATGGGCAAAAGGAATAGTCTGGTATCAAATATTTCCTGAGCGTTTTGCAAACGGCGATACTACGAATGACCCTGCCGCAGATAAAGTATTCACATTCTCAAAGAAAAAACCTGCGAACTGGAAAGTTACTCCATGGACTTCTGATTGGTTCAAACGCGCTGATTGGGAAAAGCAGACAGGCGAATCCCTTCGTGATGGTTTAACTAACCGCAGATACGGCGGGGATATCCAGGGAATTATCAACAAACTTGATTACTTAAAAAAATTGGGAATAGGTGCTATCTACTTAAATCCCGTGTTCGATGCTGTCTCAATGCATAAGTATGATGCTTCGACTTATCATCACATTGATATCAATTTTGGACCTGACCCTAAAGGCGACAAGCATATTATTGAATCTGAAATTCCCGACAATCCAAAAACCTGGAAGATGACATCTGCTGATAAGTTGTTTGTAACCATGCTTGAGGAAGCACATAAAAGAAATATCAAAGTAATTATAGACGGTGTTTTTAATCATACGGGCGTTTCTTTCTGGGCATTTCAAGATATTGTTAAGAATCAGCAAAAATCTAAATATGCTTCTTGGTATAAAATAAATAGTTTCAAAGATGAGAATGTTGCGAAGTCAACTTTTGATTACAAGGGTTGGTGGAATATTAAATCACTTCCTGAATTTAATCGTACTGCGGAAAATTTATATCCTGAAGTTAAGGACTATATCTTCGCAATCACAAAAAAATGGATGGACCCTAATGGTGATGGCAATCCATCTGATGGTGTAGATGGCTGGCGCCTGGATGTTGCCCGCGAAGTTCCTCTTGGTTTCTGGAAAGATTGGCATGAAGTTGTCAAGACTACAAATCCTTTGGCTATAATTGTTGGTGAACTTTGGGAATTATCCCCTGAGTTTGTTGGGAAGAACGGTTCGTTTGATGCATTAATGAATTATAGTTTTGCAACCGCGGTAAACGATTTTTTTGTCGCACAGGAAGAAAAAATATCAGCCGATACTCTTATTGCCCGTCTGAAAATAATAGACAAAACTTACCCTGCAGATAATCTTTTCGTACTTCAAAATTTAATTTCATCGCATGACACCGAAAGACCGCTATCAATGCTGATGAATCCCGATAGAAAATTTAACAGAGACGGTGATGAGAAAAACCCCTTCTATAATCCGGGGAAACCAAAACAGGAAGTTATAGAAATGCTTAAAGTGATTGCCGCCTTTCAAATGACATACCGCGGTGCCCCAATGATTTATTATGGCGATGAAGTGGGTATGTGGGGTGCAAACGATCCGCATGATAGAAAGCCAATGCTTTGGGATGAGTTATCGTATGAAGATGAACATATCACTGCAGAGTCCGGATTCAGGGTTGGATTTGGCGAATACAAAGTTAAACCGGATGCTGAACTAAGAAAATTCTATCATCGAATGATAGCAATGCGCAATAAGTTCGAATCATTGAGAACCGGTACGGTTGAGTTTTTACCTGTTAGTGAAAACAAGCATGTATTTGGTTTTAAGAGAAAACTTGGTGATGAGACAATATTGGCAGTATTTAATTTAAGCATTCAATCGGAAATATTTGAATTCCCTGTTGACACTAAAGAAGTTCTGGATTTGCTGGTGGGGGACAAAGTAAAACTTGATTCGCCAGTGCTAAAGTTCATTCTTTGGGGTAAATCAGTGGCAATTTATAAGATTTAAGCAATATTTGACAGTCAGTTGAAAAAACTTATTTTAGAAATTTGGCTGATAATCAGGAAAATTGTATATTTCTAAACTTAATAAGATTAATTTAAAAAGGTTATTTGATAATTTATGGCAAATCATAAATCAGCTAAAAAAAGAATTTTGGTCAGCGAAAAAAAGCGTATTATCAACAAAAGTGCTTCTTCAAAATTGAAAACACTTTTTGCAAAAGCTATTGAAGAAACTTCAGTTGTAACTGCAGAGGTTTCATATAAAGCAGCAGTTGGTTATATCGATAAATTAGTTGATAAAGGCAAATTACATAAAAATACCGGTGCCCGTAAGAAATCAGCTCTTACCAGAAACTTTAACAAGTTAAGCGCAGTAAAAGCCTAAGGTTTTCCCCCTTTCTTTTTGATTTGAGAATCTCTGTTTATCAGAGGTTCTCTTTTTTTTTTATCTAAATCGTTACTGCGGATTTATCTATTGATGAATTGACT
Organism: uncultured Ignavibacteriales bacterium; assembly: GCA_903915485.1. GTDB lineage: Bacteria > Bacteroidota > Ignavibacteria > Ignavibacteriales > Ignavibacteriaceae > CAIYTF01. The sequence continues at coordinate 4,087 of CAIWTC010000741.1, forward strand.
TGAATATTATTTGGGGTTATAAGGGGGTAGTGCAAAAAGGGGATGAGAACTTATAAATCACTTTCGTGTTTCATGTCTCTCGTCATCAAATCCATGGTTGCTTGGATAGGGTCTTTATCTTCAAATAGAATTTTATAAACTTCAAAAGTAATCGGGGCATCAATATCATGTTGACGCGCCAGTGCGCTTGCAGATTTACTGGTTGCTACGCCTTCTGCAACGGCTGACATTCCTTTTAGAACTTCACTTAACTTCATTCCTGAACCAATTTTTTCACCCACATATCTGTTACGGCTATGCTTGCTCATGCATGTTACTATTAAATCACCCATTCCGGAAAGTCCTGCAAATGTTTCAGGCTTTGCGCCAAGTGCAATGCCTAATCTTGAAATCTCTGCTACACCTCTGGTCATCAATGCTGCTTTGGTGTTGTCACCGTATCCCGCACCGTCAAGAATCCCAGCACCGACAGCTATAACATTTTTGAATGCGCCGCCCATTTCCACACCGATAATGTCTGTGGAAGAATAGACTCTGAAATATGAAGTCATGAACGCGGACTGTACAATTTTTGATGTTTGGATATCCGACGAAGCGACAGCAACAAGTGTTGGGATTTTTCTACTGACTTCCTCTGCATGAGAAGGTCCTGATAATACACTTAATTGTGAAGGAGAAATATTCTTGAATACATCGCTGAATATTTTTGATACGGTCAGGTTTGTGTTAATCTCTATTCCTTTAGAGACTGAGACTAAAATAGTATTCTTAATTGTATTCGGGTCGATTTTTGAAATGACACCGCGGATGAACTGAGTTGGAACCGCAATAACGACCATCTCTTTACCACATACTGCAGTTTCTAAATCATGTGTGATTATTAAATTATTGGGAAGCGGGATTCCGGGGAGGAATGTAAAGTTCTCCAAGCGAGATTGCATTTTTGTGCAATAGTCTTCATTAAATTCCCAAAGGGTAACTTCATGACCATTACTGTTAAGCACCAAAGCAAGTGTAGTACCCCAAGCTCCGGCGCCAAGAACGCTTATCTTCACTGTTAGCTATGACTTCTTTTTAAATGAAATTTTATTTTCGTTACCGGCTAATAATCTCTGAATGTTCTTTCTGTGTGTGAAGGTAACTAGAGCACTTAATCCAATCAGAAATGGAAGGAGTGTGCCGTAACCAATGATGTTAACATGAAAAACATTCTCTCTGATAATCATAATTACAGGTACAGAAGCACATGCAATGATTGAGCCGAGTGATACATATCTAAAGAGCGCAACAATCAAAACAAAAACTCCCAGAGCAATTAGCATATCAACGGAAGTTAATGATATTAAAATACCAAGTCCTGTGGCGATGCCTTTTCCGCCTTTGAACTCTGCAAAGATTGTCCAGATGTGACCAATAATTGCTGTTGAACCGGCTATAATCTGTACTAGTGTAAAGTCATCAAAAGGGGTTTGATTCGGGAAGGGAAAATTTCCTAAATACAATCTTGAAATTAATACTACAGCCAAAATACCTTTTAAAGCATCCATCGCTATAACGAGTAATCCGTATTTCCAACCTAGGACACGCATCACATTTGTGCCGCCCATATTGCCGCTGCCGTGCTCACGAATATCAACACCGCTTACCATTTTTGATACTATTATTCCTGAAGGAATTGCGCCTGCTAAATACGAAAGAAGTATAATGACTAATAAATTTAACATATTCTCATTTGATTATTATTTGAAGTATAAAGATTATGAAAAAATTAACAAATAGCAAATAATTTTTATAAATTACTGATACAAAAAGGACTGCCTTAATGTTCATCAAATTGCTAAAAGAGTGCCATTCCCAACCCTGATTAAATTTCTTATTTAGTATCGGGGATTGGGAATCCACCTCCATAATTACCGGTATTGCTATTGATAGTTTTTGGATTCCCGATATCCGACTGATTGAATTTTTCGTTAATCGGATTCGGGAATGACACACACTCGCACAAAAAAAAGGACTGCCTTATTCTAAAATAAAGCAGTCCCTAGGTTCACTTTATGGGTTACTATTTGATAGAAATTTCTACCTGTTTTGGCTTTACTTCCTCAGCCTTTGGGATAGTGACGGTCAACTGACCATCTTTAAATTCGGCCTCGATGGCAGATTCTTTAATTCCCTCGGGAAGAGTAAAGGCGCGGTAAAATTTTCCGAATCTTCTTTCGCTGCGGTGGTA
>CAIWTC010000742.1 GCA_903915485.1 uncultured Ignavibacteriales bacterium
CCGGCAACTCCGGGAATCAAGCAGCATATTCCGCGGATAATCAACTCGATAACTACACCGGCATTTGATGCCTCGTATAGCGCCGTGATTATTTCAGGGTCAACTAGTGCATTTGCTTTCATTATTATTCTGGCAGGTCTTCCCTCACCCGCAATTTTTATTTCACGGTAAATCAACTGAAATAGATTGTCTCTATAATTTATAGGGGCAACCGTCAGATGATTAAACTCATCCTGCTTCGAATATCCCGTTAGATAGTTAAACACATCCGATACATCTGAACAAATTTTATCATTGCATGTGAACAACCCTAAATCAGTATATAACTTTGCAGTTGATGCATTATAATTTCCCGTTGCAAGATGGACATAACGCTTAAGTCCCTGCATTTCTTTTCTTACCACAAGAGTCATCTTCGCGTGTGTCTTCAAACCGACAAGTCCATATACTACATGCGCACCGACTTTTTCAAGTTCTCTCGCCCAAAAAATATTATTCTCTTCATCAAAGCGCGCTTTAAGTTCCACAAGCACCGCAACCTGTTTACCTCTTTCGACCGCTTCAATTAAATACTCAACTATAGGCGACTTCGGCCCTATTCTATATAGAGTCTGTTTTATTGCAAGAACATCAGGGTCAGCAGATGCCTGCTTGATGAAATCAATCACCGGCGCGAACGACTCATACGGATGATGGATAAGAATATCCTTCTCCTTTATTAAACTGAAAATACTTTCGGGACTTTCAAAAGCCATCGGCACTATCGGAACATATGGATTTTCCTTCAGTTCCGGAATCGGCAAACTGTATAGTTCCATCAAATTGCTGAGCGCAAGCGGACCGTCAACAATGCTTACATCTTTTCTGTGTATCTCAAGATTTTCAATAAGTATGTCAATCAAAAATGCAGGCATGTTTTTTTCAACTTCAAGCCGCACAACCGTACCGAACCTTCTTTGAATGATGTTCTCTTCAATTACTTTTAATAAATCATCGGCTTCATCATCCTGAATTTCAAAATCAGTATCGCGGGTAATTCTAAAAGTATAAGCCTCAACCACTTCCATTTTTGGAAACAGCGTTGTAAGATTATTTTTTATCAGGTCGCCGAGCCATATAAATTTAACAACGGGGTGACCGTCCTCCGTAGTAGAGATTGATTTCTTGCAAACCTTATCAACTTGCAAAAGTCTCGGCAGCGAACTTGGAAATTTAACCCTTGCAAAAAGCTGTTCGCCTTTTGGATTTTTTACTAAAATCGCAAAACTTAAACTTAAGTTTGAAATATATGGAAACGGTCTGCCCGGGTCAAACGCTAGCGGAGTGAGCACGGGGTAAATTTCATTTTTGAAATACTGATTTAACTCTTCGACTGCTGTTTCATCTAATTCACTAAACTCGCAAATATGAATATTATTTTCGCGGAGTGCCGGGACAAGTTCATCCTGCCAAAGCGACATTAACCGGTCAAGCATCGGTTTGAGCGCTTCCTCAATCTTGCGGATTTGCTGTATAGGGGTCAACCCGTCAATTGTAGATTCGGTGAACCCCGCCGAAATCTGGTCTTTAAGACCGGAAACGCGCACCATGTAAAACTCATCTAAATTGGAAAAGAAAATAGAAATGAACTTTATTTTCTCAAGTATTGGAAGATTTGGATTTAGCGCCTCTTCCATCACGCGTCTGTTAAACTCAATCCAGCTTAACTCGCGGTTAATAAAATTAATCGGCGAATTGTATTTTTTGAATATTTCCTTCGAAATTGAAGACACAGCATTCTTTCTAAAATTATAACATAATCTAAACTTATCTGATTAATATAATATTTTTTACCAAGTTTTTATGTGATATTTTCAATATTAGTCAACAAAATGCCTTTTTGGCCGTCTATTCGCCCTCTCCACCAATATTAGTATCATTGACTGATACTGAAAATCCAACTGAAATCCATATTATTATTTTCAAATATTATATTATTCAAAATTGTATGGCGAAACTTTGTTTCTCCGCTAAGGACAAAATTAGATTCAAAATGTAAGTACAGTCAGGAAGCAAATGACAAAAAGCGAAAAAGAAATACAACTAAAATATCTCAAGAAATTTTCCGACCCGAATGAACGGCTAGGAAAAACCTGCCCTAAGTGCGGCTCAGACAAAATTTCATTTCTAATGTATGGAATAGGTTGGGACGAAGCGGAACAACCATTAGTAGATTCCCGAGAAATAATTCCCCTTGGCTGTATAAGTAAAGATTTCAACAACCTTGGCTGCCGCGACTGTAATCATACATTTATGTCAATTTCAGCATCAGATTACATGCTTGGTAATTTTGGAGAGGAAGAACATTTACCTGGCAAAGAATAATCAACCGCAACTATTAATTAACAAAATCACCAAAAACTTTGTTTTTCAACATATTCTTCATTTTTGCGGTTTATATCCGTAAAATATCTTGACATTCCGACGAATTTTCTATAATATGCTACATGAATTTATATAAATTCATGTAGCGTGATACACATATTATTAAAAATTCATGTAGCAAAATGCAAAGATTTATACAAAAACAAATAATTTCTTCTCTTTCCGGCGGAAAGGTAGTCGGTCTATTCGGCGCCAGAAGAACAGGCAAAACTTTCTTGATGAATTCAATTAAGAATAGTTTATCTAAAAACACAAAAGTGCTTTCTGTACAGGGTGATGATTATGAAGCGGCGGAGATTCTTTCAAATTCCCGGTTAAGTGTATTGAGAAATTTTACTGAGGGTTATGATTATCTTTTCGTCGATGAAGCACAGGAGATTACAAACATTGGCAAAAGTCTTAAACTACTAGTTGATTCAAATCTTAACTTAAGTATTTTCATTACCGGTTCTTCAGCATACGCGTTGGAAAAATCAATCGCAGAACCTTTAATTGGCCGCATGAGATATTTCAATCTTTACCCTTTTTCACAAATGGAATTAGGCGAAGATTTTCTAACCGCCAAAAAAAATCTTGAAACAAAACTTATA
>CAIWTC010000743.1 GCA_903915485.1 uncultured Ignavibacteriales bacterium
AAGAAAACGACTACCCAAAATAACCCGCCTAAAAGATTCACAGGCACAGGCTCGCTTCCGACTGAAAATAGTATCACACTTATCGTAACAATAACAAACATCACCAATGAATTTATTGCATACCTTGTCCGTATTTCTGAGGACAAGTCTTTCTTAAACATTGCTATAATCTGTGCTAAATTCATTTCTTCTTGTAATCCTGAATGTTTATGACTGAATTACATAAAGCTAAATCCGCGTCCTCATTCGAGGCAATAAGTATAATCTTTTTGTCTTTGTTTTCATCTATTAAAGAATAAATCTGGTCGCGACCGTTGTTATCTAAATTTGATATCGGCTCATCTAAAATAATCAGTTGAGGATTATGAACAAAAGCAAAAATAAGTCTCAATCTTTGCTTCATTCCTGACGAGTATGCTCTCAAAACATCTTTCCGTCTATCACTAAGCAAAAATGTTTTGAACAGATAATCTTCGTACTCACTATTTTTTTCAAGACCGCGAATTGCTGTCAGCATATCGATATTTTCAATAGCAGAAAACTCTTCATATAAGTTTAAATAAGGTGAAGCAAAACCAATATGATTCAAGATATCATCTTGCTGAAGTGTTTTGCCTTCTAATGTATGAACAACCGAACCGCTTGAGTGATTAAGTAATCCTGCAATTATCTTTACTAAAGTTGACTTTCCGCTTCCGTTTGCACCTGCAATTCCATAGATGCCGTTTGCATTGTAAGTTAGATTAATATTATCAAAAATAACCCTGCGGTTATATGTCTTTGATAAATTTTTAAGTTCTAAAGAATACTTATTCATAAACTCATTTATTCACTATTACAAATTTTCCAAAAGCCTTATTCAACCTTGAAGAAATACAATATATATAAACTCCCGAAGCAAGGGGTTTAGTTCCAAAATCAGTTAGCGGATTAAGGCGCACACAGTTTCTAACCGTAAAATATGTATTCACTCTGGATGAGTATATTTCATTCATAGCAGAAGTGTACAAATGAAACTCAACCTCAGTGTCGGTGTCGTTTGGTTTCAATGGAATGCTGATATGCGGTGTTTTCAAATTCCCTATAACAAAAGGGCTCGGATACGGACTCAGTTCATCACTAAAATAATTTATATTGGGACTAACATCGGCATTGTTTAACATAACCTTTGACTGCCATACAGCAGATGGAGGGAACGAATAGGATAGGAAATACCTTCCCGCAACACGACTGACATCTTTTAGTGAATCCAGACTTATAGAAATACTGTACGGATAATAAACTGATGGCTGAGAAATTGAATTTTCGATGTCGCCATTGGATACTATAAAAGCCAAAGAGTCCACGGTGCCTTGATTATTATATATTGAGATAAGATTTAATGCCGCCGGATGTGACTGCATATCTAAGCGAAGAGTCCTGGAAGTTAATTGTGCCGTTAATGGTCTTAGCGATGGATAGAGAGATGCATCCTTGAAATATTTTCTTTCGGATGATGCGCGGTAATTTGTATAGAATAATTCATTCGCAAACTCCGAGAAAACATCATTGAAAGTGGAACCATAATGGATGATACTCTGATTGATTGCTTCAATTGCTTTATAGGTTTTCAACAACTCCCACTGTCTTTTAATTATTTCTGCATCGTATTTTTTTGTTAAAAATATATTCCACACTGCAATATCATAACCGTCATGAGAAAATAATGACTGATCAGTAGTTGAGAAAAAACTTTTACAGTAAAACACATAATCGTTTATCTCCGGGAATACAAATTCTTCCATCGTGGTTGATGTCATCTCGTAAAAGAATAAATCTACAAAATTATCATTATCAAATCTGACCGGATAATTCCCTAATTGAATTGCATGATGAAATTCATGCGCGGCAGTAACCATCGCTGCGGCAATTCCTTTGGTCGGATATCCTGTAAAATCAGAATTAATTTTTAAGTAAGATAAGAATGTGGAGGAGCCAGGAGTTACTTCATTTTCGGGGATGGTTGAACCATACTCCATGGAAAGTAAAGTAAGATAAACATCGTATTTATTATCACCACCAATTATTCCGTCAGAAGGAGGCGGCGGATATCCCAAATAATTAACTTCATAGTTGTAGGCGGAATCAAGAGCATCACAAAGAGCACTGACAGAGTACTTAGGTACTCCGCCCGAAATAGTATTGTAATGAACTCTGAAGTATCCTGATGCGGAGACAACACTTGTGTCTGATACCGGTCGGGTGGATGACTGAATCTCTTTATTTAATTGACCTGTATTATGTTTCATTTCTATAATCTTAGCCCTAAGGTTGGCTGCAAATCCGCATTTACTAATTACAGGGCCATCCTCATTATCTAAAGATTCAGAAGATTTCATATGGTTAGCAGTCAATAAGTCAGCAGACTTCCCTATGCCAAGTGCATATATTGTGTTGCCGCAAATCAAAAGGGCGAACAGTAATCTGCTAATGTATTTTCTTAGCAACTACTCCCTCCTTTTGCTGTGAAATTATGAAAACAAAATTTTCCTTACCGATTTTTTTTATAATAGCTGATTCAGCATTTAGAGTTCCATCTATTAAACAAAATGATGCAGAACTAGTACCGTTAAAATCAGCAGTAAAAAGTTTATTGTCCTTCGAATTAAATAATGGGAATTCATCAATATGGCTTCTGTAACTTTTCAAAACTGACAATTCTGTTTGCTGGTTGAAATCATTGCTTTTTTCAATCTTTAAAGTTTTGTCATTCCCACCTGTAAATCTGCAGTAATATGAATTATCCTTCTTAAAGAAAGTAGTGATATGATTTTTTTTATCCCATACATAATCACCCGCAAATGTACCTATCATTACGCTTGACTTCAGACTATTCTTATAGGCTATATTTGTTGACTTCTCCTGAAGGTTCCACAAGTGCATCAAATATTCATCTTTAGTTTCAGTAGTGAACATTACGGTTTTTGTACTTAATATTTTCCCATTGGTAAAATTAAAAAGGTTTGAAGATGAAGCGGTACTCTTATATCCGTTATTTGACTTAACATATAAATCATAAGTAACCTTACTGTTACTTAATGCTAATACTCCTAATTGTCTATCGTTAATTGACTGATAGACGATGTCGTAGTCAAGCAGTTTTCCTGCAAACGGTATAAATTTTCTATCGTACTTCGCAGACTTCAAGTCTAAACTTAATGCTTGAATCGTCTGCAACTTGGAGCCTGAAAGATAAAACTCAACAGTATTTTCTTTTACAGTTTCATAAAGCCCTTCCTCGTAACTACCGAACAAAGGGATGACATAATATTTTACCAATCCATGTTGTGACTGGTAGAAATGAAGTGTCGAATTTTCTCCATCTATAATCGCACACTCTATTCTATCACCTTTATTCTTTGAGGAAACAAAACTACTTTTGTGATTGGTGTAGAATGCAAAATTATTTGTGTTGCTGAGATTTTCAAATCTGTTAATAGTCAGCAAACTATGTTGGCCGCTCAGAACCGCTAAATTAGCAAAACCTGATTTAATATATGAATTCAGCATATTAGTCGTTTTACCGGGCAAATATGGTACTGCCGAATAAAATACCGCATCCTGCTTCTGAAATAATATCGAAACTCCCCCATTATCCTCCTGATAAGCTATATCAACCTTTTTGTCATCATTGAAATCCCCGAAGAAATAGCTTTCTATCTTTGAAGGTAAAAGGAATGACTTCTTTGCAGCAAATGAATGGACTGAATCACCGAGAAGAATCTCAAACGAAGTTCCCGATACATAAGAGATATCATCATACCCATCATTATTAATATCTTTAGCGGATATTTTGTCAATCGCACCATTAATCTGCAATGTTTTTTCCAGTCTGAAATCACCTCTGGAGTTGTTGTAATAGAAATACAATCCGCCGGATTTCAAATCGGTGGCAACAAAATCTGAATAGCCATCAGAGTTAACATCTGAAACTGTACCGCTTGAAAAATAATATTTTTGTTCTATACTTTTTTTCGCCCATCCGCTTTTGCTATGATTAAGTATTAGTAACCCGTTAAAGTTTGGGCCAAACAATAGCACTTCTTTGAATCCATCTTTATCCGTATCAGCAGAAATCATTTCTGAAGGAAGCGTAGTAAGTTTATATGTTTGAATAACCTTGAAGCACGAGTCGTTAATAAGTTGAACAATCCCAACCTGCTTACTTTTATTTGAAATAAATGAAAAGGTCGCAGAAACTTCTGAGTTAAGTAGAACTAGTGAAGAAAAAGGAATAGACGAAGCAATTTTATGACTCTTAAATGACCCTGAGTTATCAGTCTCCAAAATTATTTCACAAGAATTACTTTTGGAATTATATAAAATAAATCCCGCCTTATTTTGGCCATGCGCAAAAGGAGTGAACCCATCATACTCATTTTGAAACGAGCATGAATTCAGTTGAAAAAATTTATTGACAGGAATTTGGGCAGTTAAAAATATATTAAGCCCAAAAATTGTTAGAAGTAAAAGTCTGATACTACTTTTCCCTTTTTTCTATTCTCTTCTGGCGGCGACTGAGAGCTTCTTCAAATCTAATTGATTCAATCTCAGTCTCCGGGAAAACTTGGCGTGATTTTATCGGGTTTCCACTATCATCAATACATACAAAGGTTAAGTATGCCGAATTAGAATGAACCCGTCTACCCTCTTTGTAGGACTCGGCAAGAACCCTGACGCCAATTTCCATAGAAGATGAAAACACTCTATTCACACTTGCAATCAGGCTGACCACATCACCCAAATGAATTGGCGCATGAAAATCAATTTTATCAACAGAAGCAGTGACGCATACTTTGCCGTTCAGTTTGTAACCGCTCATTGCGGCGCAGATATCAATCCAATGCATCAACTGTCCGCCCAATAAATTTCCTAACTGATTAGTATGCTGAGGCAGTACTAACTCAGTCATCTGTATAATGGTTGAACTGACTGAACCTGGTTCCATCATCCTGCTTTTTTCTCTGATTCTTTTGGAGTCAATTGTGATTTAATTTCTTTGACATCATTGATTCGTTCATTAGTAGAATATTTTGATAAGAATCCGCTGATTTCATTCAAAGCTTCTACATTGCGTTTTTTAAGAACCAGTAATTTAATTTTGTTGTAAGATGCAATCGGTGCAAACTTGGTATCGTGATAGGTCTCAACAACTTTTCCGTAATACTGAATGGCGGCAGAATAATATTCCATTCTTTCATAAATCTGTGCATTGTGAAATTCCTTTTCAGCAAGTTTCACATATAATTCTTTAATTTGCTTTTCCGCACCGGTAACTCTAGGGTCAGTTGGGAAGAAATCAATAAACGCTTGAAGTTCTTCAATTCCTTTGCGGGTGTATTTTTGGTCTAAAGGAAATTGCGGCGATAATTCAAAATAACATTCGGCCAATTTATACTGTGCATTTGGAATTAAGGGACTGGAGGCCATATTCTTTATAAGTTTGCTGAAATCATAAGCGGCAAGAAGAAACTCTTTGCGTGCAAAATGACATTCTCCAACTGCAAATTGTGCATCGTCCACAAATTCACTGCCCGGGAACTGAAGCAGAAACGCCTCGTACTCCTTCAAAGCAATATCATAAGATTCAGATTTAAATATAGAATCTGCATAGTTATAACGCGCTTTGTCACCCATCGAGGCTGTATCAACGGTTGTGGCGCAGTTCCATGAGACTAAAGCAATCAGAGCTAGCGTAATTATCGAGATGTATTTTGTCATATTATTTCTGTTAATCAAATTTATTAAAATAAGTGATTTTAAGTTATATTAAAAGTCAATATTTCATTCTCTTAGGAAAAAATGGCAAAAGTAATA
>CAIWTC010000744.1 GCA_903915485.1 uncultured Ignavibacteriales bacterium
TATATGAAAAACAGTCTATAATAAATTCTTCCTTGAATAAATTAAGCAAGTAGGGTAGCGAAAATACTCTATGAGCATCAAATTCAATTCTCTGAGGTCCCATTGGAACTGCAAAATAAAACTTTCCACCTTTTTTTAAGATATATGAAATATTAGCGAGCGCTTCCTTATGACCGTTCAAATTGATTGGGTCACCATATCGCCCTAATCCAAAATGCTCAATTGCGTGCAGACATGATATTGATTCACATGAATCCGCCTCTAAGTTTTCGCGAACCATTAAATCGGCTGTTTTAAATTTAACATTTGGAATATTAAACGGGGTAGGGCGAATATCAAGCACCTCTACTTCACGGAATACCGACAGATGCGCTACAAAACCATCAATTCTAGACCCGATATCCATATGCTTGCCGGGATTATTCAGAAATATTCTTTTTGCAACATATTGATCTAAATAGAAATAATGCAGCGGTAAAGTTCCCGCATCATTGAAGCGGTCTTGAAGGCATGGATATAATGAGCTTATAAGAAATTCATTATTCGAATTCTTAATTTGTTTTTTAATTGCAAAGTAGTTATTAATAAATCCGGGCACGCCCTTAAATGAATTTAAAATTATTTTGAAATCAAGTCCGAACGCCCTGAAAAACCGGATAATTTTTTTGATGTATTTCATAACTGTTTTCCGGTAACTTGCCGCAATAGTTTCTTTAAGTACTCTTGTGCCTTATGATCTTTAATAGAGCGTTCATACCCGGCATTAGCAATTTCTTCCCTTAATTTATTGTTAGCTAGAAAAAAATTAATTGCTTCCGGCAGGTGTCGTATATCTTCATAAACTGCAATTTCTTTATCAATCGAGTATGCCATATTTAATCCGGGAACAAAGTAACTTAATTGAAATCCTCCGCATCCGTTTATTTCATAATGCCGTCCCTTAACTTGTTCTTTATTCTTTTGATTTAACAGAAGTCCCTTTAATCCCTTAACACTAAACATTGTTGATAAAAGATAACCTGGTTCATATGAAATTGAGTTTGAAATATTTAGATTAATGCGAGAGGAATTAAATACATCTACCATGCCCTCAGTTGTCACCCATGAATAGTTGTCACCCCATCCGCGTCCGAAAACAGCAGTTTTAATTCCGTGTTTGTTAAGATATTTAATAACCCACGCTCGCAAAGGATTGAAACCGCCCACAAATGAAACATCATATTTCATTTCCTGAGGTTTTCTTTTGTATAAATTTTCGTTAAATCCAAAAGGTGAGTGAATAACATTTTTAATTCCCTCCATTAGATAAGTTTGATACATATAATAGTCAGGAGTTGAGAACCAGTCAAAATGCTGAATCCAGCGTCGCGCATATTTCTGTCTCCATGGATCATCAAAAAAATACGCAATTGTTTTTGTATATGACTTTAATTCTGACACAATTTTTTCATCAAACTCTTCTTCAAACAGGCAGAACAAAGTTACATCAGGTTTTTCTTCTTTAACTGTCGCAAGTAATTCAGCGTTCATTCCTGTTTTACCTAACGATTTATATCGGGTATAAAAATCATAAATTTGAACATTCTCAGTACCTAGAACATCTTGAAGCGGCCCATAAAGGTTAACATATTCATATGAAAAGCCCCTGTTTTCCTGACCATAATCAAATTTCATCAAAACGACTAATAACTTCAAACTTTAAATCTCCGGTTAATAAAATAAATATGGGCTACATATACGCTGCTTGAAATAATCGAAGCATAAGCAACGCCGCTAACCCCAACTTTTAATATAAAAATAAAATTTAATCCTATGGAAATTACGCCAAGAATTATTTTCGGCAAAAGATAAACCTTGGGTTTATTAAAAGCCATTCCCTTATTGCACATTGTTTGCCCGATATAAAACAGACCCGTTCCAACAGTAAAAAGCGGCAGCAGTCCGCTCAGTGATGTATAAGATTTATTGCTGAATAATCTAATAAGCATATCTCCGCCAAAATATGTTAGCACAACAGATAAACCGACAATCCCGGCAATTAACAGATTGGTTATCCGAATAAATTGCTCCCCGGATTTTATCATGTTCTTGTCAGAAAGATTTGCGAATTTATTAAAAATAATTGGCGACATAAAATCATTCAATAGTGTATTAGGAGTTGCAACGAGCATATTGACTACAGTTATAAGCACTCCATATAAGCCAACATCAATGATTGATAAGTATTTAGCCATTATCCACTTCTCGCCATTTTGCTGAAGCCAAGCACTGATTCCCCATAAAAGAAAAGGAGCGGCATATATAAGCAATTCTTTAACATTATAGGGTTGTGATGCTTCAGTCCCCTTGGGAGTATTTAAAAACTTTTCTTTAGTCAGTTTATTAAACTGATAAAATTTAACGACTGCAAATATTCCAAAAATACAACTCAAAGCAATCAACACTGAATAGAGCGACATCAACTTCATATATGCCATGATACTTAGACACAGTATTACTATCGTTTTTTCACATATTTGCAAAATCGAATTTAGTTTTCTCTGACGAATAATATTAAGTGATACATTATAAAACTCACTTACTTTAGAAAAAACAATAAAGACTGACCCATACAGCACCAATTCTTTTATGGATCCGGCGTTATTTATAAATAAGAGCATATACGCCGTAATCCCCGATATTAGAATTACCGCCGCTATAGTCATTATGAATTTTTTGAATGTGCTGATTAACCCCGGCAAAGTATTTTCTTCATAAGATTTATAGAAGAACCTCACAAAGCCCTGTTGTGCGGGCCCAAAGATAATAAAACCCAAAAGTGCTGAAATGGTCAATATTAAAACATATTCCCCAAAATCCTGTTTACCAATATTGGAAATGGATTTAATAATATAAAAGTTTGCCCCTAAATTGAATACCTGCCCTAACATAAACCAGAGCAGTTCATCTTTTATTGAAAAAGCTTTTTGTATTGCGGCAGCAGCATTTTTGAAATATAAACTTAGCACTTATATATTTTCTTGCAAATATGGATAGCATTTAATAAAATAAATATCAAAAATAAGACTTATTGATTCCCATCTTGCGAAAACCTCTGCCAAGCATTTGTTGTTTGCAGAAGTTAAATTGCCTGGATTTAGTATAAACACACTTATTTTTTAATAATATGTTATAATATACCAACATATTCTTGTTTTTTCAAGAATGCGGGCATCAATTAAATA